>CAJXPN010000526.1 GCA_913058025.1 uncultured Myxococcales bacterium
TAAGAGACAGCGCCCAACGCGCGCGTGCCCTCGGGGCCATCGAGCTCGAGCTCGACCCGAGGGGCGCCGAGCCCGAACATGCTCGGGTCGAAATCAGGTCCTGCCATGCCCGCAGCCCCTAGCGCCTGAAGCCCGGCTTCTTGTCCGACTCCTCATCGCTGTCCTGGCCACGCAGGGCGAACAGCGCGCTGGGTGGGACGTAGTAGGTGTCCTCCTCGCCGTATACGGCGACGAAGCCGTCACCGAAGCGCACGCGACGGACCTTCGCGACCTGGATCAGACCGCTCTCGTGCTCGAGGAGCGCAGAGACGCGCTGCTCTTCGCCGAGCTTGAACACGCCGTCCTCTTCGCTCGCGCCGAACTCGCCCTTCAGGATCGACTTGAACACATCAACTGATAGACCGGACATCCACACCTCTCATGACTTTCACTGGGACACGCGCGAGCCGACACGGCCACGCGATCACTGGACCATCAAAGGGAACACGACGCCCTTGTTGAAGCCGCCGTGCTCCGGGAACTTCAAAGACCTGAATCGACTGACCATGCACTTACCCACTGTCTTGTTCTTGTACGCGCTCTCGACGATCTTGACGCCACCGGTCGTACCGGACGGACGCACGAAGAACTTCACCGTGACGCCCTTGAACTTCGGGTTCGTCTTGAGCTCCTTGAGCACGCAACGACGCATACCCCCGAACTTCGCGAGGATCACGTCGTTGACCTCATCGTCGGTCAGGATCTTGTTCGTCTTGATCGAACTGAAGTCGACCTCGGAGATGTTCTCGTCTGACCCGCCCTTGGCTGCTTTCTTGCGCCTCTTACGCTTGCTCAATTTCTTGAGCTGCTTGGCGACCTCCTCCTCACTCGCGCGGGGATTGAAGATCGACGCCAGCGCGTCCTGATCGACGGCGACCTTGGCGAACTCCTTGGGCGGCGGCGAGAGCTTGTAGTCGAGCGAGGCGAACGCCTTGTCCATGGGCAGCGCCAACGGGTCGGGCTGCATCACGATGTAGGCGATCTGCACCGCGAGGACCACGAGGCCCATCGCGATACCAACCACGAACACGGCCTTTCCGCCCGTCTTGACCTTGCGCTCGAGCTCGGCCCTCGCCTCCGCCTCCTTCCTACGACGCTCCTCCCGCTTCGGGATGTACTCCTCGACCTGCGTCGAGAACACGTCCATCGACGACATCGTCACGCGCTCCTGCGTGACCCTGTCCAGGATGAGCGTGAGCTCCGAGATCTCGTCCTTGTGTAGCTGCGCGACGACCTCGGCTGCGGTGTACGGGCCGTAGTCGAGCCCGTCGCGCTGGACCAGGTACCTCCCCTCCTCGTCGTCGTCGAAGTCGGCCGTAGGCAAGATCCCCTCGAGACCGGGGATGTCGAACAGATCGTCCTCGACCTCAGCGGCCTGATCGCTCTCGGCCGAGGCCGCGGGCTCGAGCGGGAGCTGGTCGCCGACCGGTGCGGCGCCGAGCTTGGCGCCGCCAGTCCGGGCGACGTCCTCGATCGCGGCGACGATCTCGCCGAGGTTCGGGCGATCGGAAGGGTTCGTCGAGAGCGCGGACAGGATCACCTGACCAAGCTGCGGGGACCTCCCGTTGAGCGCCTCGGTCACCTGGTCACCTGCCTCACCGCGCGTGGCTGACAGGCCCGACGGGCTCAGGAGCTCGGCGGTCAGCATCGCGACCGAGTACACGTCCGCGGCCGGGCTCAAACGACCAGGGTCTCCGCTCAGCTCCGGCGCGACGTAGATGCTGTCGTGGAACGGCCCCTTCCCCTTCGGGTGAAGCAGCGCTGCCGTGATCGCGCCGAACGCGAGGTTCGACAGCCTCAGCTCGCTGCCCTTCGTGATCATGACGTTGTATGGGGTGACCACGCCGTGCGCCAGGCCCCCCGTATGCGCGGCATTGAGCGCGCTGCTGACGTGCTTGATCACGGTGAACACGTCGCGCATGTCCGGTCGCTTGCCCTTCTCGCGACGCTTCGAGACCATCCTCGCCAGCGAAGATCCCTCGACATACTCCATCGCCACGAACGAGCGCCCGTCGTCGAGGTTGCCCATCCCGACGAGCGAGGTCAGCTGGCGCGCCTTGATGCCCGCGGCGCGCGTGACGTCCTTCTTGAGCTGCTCGGACTCGGCCTCGGCGAGCTTCCCCGCGTCGATGACCTTGATGACCACGTCGCGCTCGGTCTTTCGGTCCGTACACAGGTAGCTGATCGCGCCGTCCGAGGAGCCGAGCAGGCGCCCGACCACGAACCTCGAGCCGACCACGTCGCCCGTGTGCAGCGTGACCTCGGCGGACGGCGCCTCGCGTGCGTCTCGCACGCCGGGCGCAGACCTCGCCATCGCCATCCTGGACGGCGGACCTCCGGGAGCCTTCCCCTTCTCTTCAGAACCGTCGCTCATGTCGCCCCGAACCTCATGTTCACTCCGTCTCCGCGTCTCTCGAGCCGACCCCGAGCGCGACGAACCATCCCCCATCGGACCAGATCATCGTGGCCTGCGCCTCGCGACCGTCGAGGTACTCGAGCTTGAGCCGGACGCTCTGACCCGCCTTGGGAGGACCCTCGAGCTCGTCCACGCGCTCGACCTTCTTCAGATCGTACGGGCTCGCCACCGCGCTCCCCACGAGCATCTCGTGGACCGGCGGCGCCGACCCCTCACCCACACGCTCGATCAACGCGGCGCGGCCCTTCGCGAGCGCGCCGCGATCCGCCTCGGACAGGCGCTCGAAGGCCTGCTCGTGTCGGAACATGAACCAATCGAGGAGGAACGCACGTAGCGCCCCCTCCGGACCTGGCTCCTCCCACGGCTCGTCCTCGGAGCAGCCGCCCACACACGTGAGCGTCAGCGTCAGGAGCGCAGCCAGCAGGGTTCTGGTGTGTGTTGAGGTATTCACGCCACGACTCTATGTCGCGCGCTCTCGGAGCGTCAAGCCGAGCCGGTCTCCACGCGAGCCGGCCGCCGAGGACTAGACGTCCTCATCCGAGCCCAGCCCCTCGCTGACCTCGTCGAGCAGGCGCTCGAGATCGAACGACGAGGGGACGCCTACCTCGTGGCTCTTCGAGGACACCGTCGGCTCATCGTCCTCCTCCTCCGAGAACTCGTCCCCGATGGGCAGGTGCACGAACGACCGCCTCACCGTGGCCGAGCCGCCCGCCTCATGCTTGTTGATCTCGCGCATCTGGTCGTCGACGGACGTGATCGCCGTGGCCTCCGGGCGCTCGAGCGCCAGCGGCGCCAGCGGCGCCGGCGCCGCCCTCGTAGCCCCCATCCCCTCCGAGCTCTGCGCCTGGGGCCTCACCGGCGACTCGCCGTCGCGCCTCAGCAGCTGGGCGCGCTTGAGCCTGTTCACCACAGAGTCGACGTCGTCTCCCTCGCGACCTATCCGCGAGCGCGCCACGGCCAACGTCTCACCCCGCTGGAAGACGCTCAGGAGCTCGCGCTCGGTTCGCGTCAACGACTCCATGTCGATGCTCGCCATCCTCGTCGCGTCCGCCATCAGCTTCGTCCTCGACGTCGCCTCGGAGTCCTCCGTCTCGAACGACCCCTCCCGCATGATCTCGAGCAGCGCCTGGTCGATGCTCATCCTGAGCTCGCGCACCGGCCACGCGTGGGAGTCGCCGCTGAAGATCTCGATGAACGAGAACGTCCCGAACCTCGCCCGGCAGACCTGCTTGAAGATCTCACGGGCTCTCAGACGCAGCGCCTGATCCAACGCCGCCTCGGAGACGAGCCCTTCCATCCGCAGCCGCATCTCCACCGGCGCGCCGTCGTCGAGCGACAGGTTCCGGTACACGACCTCGTCGATCGCCCCGTGCTCCCGCAGGATCTGCAAGAGGAGCTGCTCCGAGTCGCCCGCCAGCGCGTCGATGTCACACAGCACGCCCCCATCGACGTAGAGGACGTACGCCTGCTCCGTCGTAGAGACCTCGAGTCTTCCTCGAAGTTTTCGATCCCGGAGCGTGCGGAACAGCCCCACGACGCCCAGCGCCCTGAGGCTCCCGCTGAAGCCCTCGGACTGCGGGATGCGCTGGAGCGCCTGCGCGGCGCCGTCCAGCCCACCCTCGAAGAGCGCGTGGAGGATCCGGTTGAGGCGATCCGAGCGGTCCTCCACGCGCGCAGACAGCGCGAGCTTCCCCCACGACTCGGCGAGCATCCTCGAGAAGTTCTTGAGCTCCAGCGAGGTCTCCGCGTCCACCAGCACCTGAGACGGCGCCGCGCCCCTGCGCAGGTCGAGCTCGTCGAGCGTGCGGTCGGCCGCGGACTCGCTGGGGAGGTCCGGTGAGGTCTGGAAGATCCCTGGCGGCCTGAGCTCGGGGAGTCCGTCGTGGACATCGGGCGACTCGAACTGCGGCAGTGAGCCCAGCTCGAGCACTTGCGCGGCTGTCTCTTATACACATCTCCGAGCCCACGAGACAGGCAGAAATCTCG
>CAJXPN010000527.1 GCA_913058025.1 uncultured Myxococcales bacterium
GAGATTTCTGCCTGTCTCGTGGGCTCGGAGATGTGTATAAGAGACAGGCCCCGGGCCGAGCAGGCACGCGAGCGCGAACGCCACGAACACCCAGAACTCGGGCAGACCCGGCGCGCTGCGCATGAAGCACAGGGGGATGACCGAGGCGACCAGGAGCGGCCCGATGCGCAGGTGCGTCGAGATCTCGAGGTCGCCGTCGCGGGCGTCGTGGACGACCGTGGTCATGACGACTCCGATGGCCTTCTTGGCGGCCGGCAACCTCGAGAACAGCCCATGGTATCCCGACCCGTAGTTGCCCTTCGCGCTCCAGGTGCTCCACGTCCCATCGCTCAGCGGCACCGCGGCGAGGCCGTCGCACGCCGCGAGCCACTCGCCGATCGGAGCGTCCTCGGGGGCGCGCGTCCGCAGCCGGCGTAGCGTGAGACCGCGGGCGTGCGCCCACGGCGCGCGCGAGTAGAGCACGGCGCCGTCGAAGAGGTAGAGGAGCGTCGCCGGGATCAGGATGATCGCGCTGGGGAAGGCGGCGAAGACGGGGTTACCGAGCACGCTCAGACCACCTTGTCCCAGGACAGCTCGGTCTTGCCGCCGAGGCGGAGCCTGCGGAACGCGATGTCGAACAGGAGCAGGAACATCGCGGCCATCACGAAGTAGGGCCACAGCTCGCGGCGGTACTTGACCTCCTCGCCCTGCGGGTCGAAGAGCTCGGCCGGGTTCGGGTCGGTCGCGCCCTTACCGATGTCGGCGGCGCGGCGCAGGACCTCGAGGTTGGGCTCCACGAACAGGTACTCGCGGGGGTAGGGGTAGGAGATCGTGCCAAGCGAGACCGCGATCGTGTCGCCGTCCTGGTCGTGCTGAGCCTTGAGGTTGTAGGAGCCGTAGTCCTTGAGCGGGACCTTCGCCTCGTAGCGCCCGGGGGCGGTCTGGAGGAGGTCGATCGAGGACTTCTTGCCGTCGGGCGAGGTGAGCTGGACCTTCGAGTTCAGGCCGTTGATGAAGCGATCCTCGTCGTCGATGGCGTCGACGACGATGTGCCCCTCTCCCTGGACGACGTTGGTGCGCATGGCGAGCGTGTCGCGGTCGTCGGAGCGCATCGTGTCGCGGATGAGCTGGGCCCAGAACTTACCGTAACCGGGCCATCGGACCCACTCGACGGCCCAGCGGTTCTTCAGGTCCGAGGTGAACGCGACCGTCTTGCCAAGGCCGTAGCGCCAGCGCGCGAGCAGCGGCTCGCCCGTCTCCGACTGCATGATCTCCTCGGCCTTCGACTTCGCCTTCGTCGACACGTACCCGAGCAGGTAGGGAGCCTTGTTCCACGGGATGCCCTTGATCGCCTGCGCGTTCTTGACGATGCGCGGGCGGAAGGGCTCCTCGACGAGCGAGGAGCGCGAGACCGTCGACGTCTCCTTCATGAAGATCCGCGGCACGTTGTAGGGGTCGTTCGTGTAGTAGTAGCGCCCGCCGCCGCCCTCGGCGATGCGGCGCAGCAGCGTCGTGTCCGACTGCGAGCCGACCGCCACCGTCGAGACCGTGATGTTCTCGATGCGCATGGCGGGCAGGATCTCGGAGAAGATGTTCGACGAGTCGGAGTGGCCGTCCGTGAGCAGGATGACGTGCTTGAGGCGAGCGGGCGTGAGCGCGAGCTTCTCGTAGGCGTGCTGGAGGCCCGAGGCGATGTTGGTGCCGCCCGAGGCGCGCAGCCGGCTGATGTCGGAGAGGATGCGCACGCGGTTGGTGGCCGACTGCATGCGCACGAGCGGCTGGACGCCGTCGTCGAACGCGGTCACGCCGACCTTGTCGTTGCGCTTGAGGATCTCGACGGTCGCCTTGGCGGCGTCCTTGGCCAGCTCGATGCGGTCTCCGTTCATCGAGCCCGACTTGTCGATCACGAGCATCAGCCCGAGCGAGGGCGTGTTCCGCTTCTTGGTCGGCTCGAACTCCACGGGCATGATCTTCTCGATGTACGCGCCGTAGTAGCCGCCGGGGCCGAACGAGGACTCGCCGCCGGCCATGATGAAGCCGCCGCCGAGCTCGCGCACGTAGCGCTCGATGATGCGCATCTGGCCGTCGGACATGTAGAGCGCGGCAAGATCCGAGACGAGCAGCAGGTCGAAGCCCTCGAGCTCCTTGAGCGAGGTCGGCAGGCCGTAGGGCCCGCGCGTCTCGACGTCGAAGTTCTCACCGCGCAGCGCGCGCTCGAGGTAGTGGCGCGAGCGCATCTCGCCCTCGATGTAGAGCACGCGCGGCTTGCCGCGCACGTTCGCGCTGTAGATGAAGGAGTTGTTCGCCTTGAACGTGTCCTCGCCCTCGGTGATGCGCATGTCGACCTTGAACTCGCGGAAGCCCGGCTCGAAGACCTCGGTCTTGAAGGTCACCTCGTTGAGGCCAGGCTCGAGCTCGAGCGTCTCCGTGCCCGACTTGAACGCGTTCTGCCACAGCGTCAGGCTGGCCTTCCCGCCGGTCGTCGAGAACACGCGCGCGACGAAGGCGAACGGCTCGCCGATCTTGAGCTCGTCGGGGACCTCGACGCCCTGGATGAGGACCTCGGGGCGGGGCTCGAAGGGGATCTCCTTGTTGTAGATCTTGATGCCGTAGGCGTCGGCCCTGTAGGCCTCGGCGACGAGGTCGCCGTCGGTGGTGTTGCCATCCGAGATGAGCACCACGCGCTTGAGGTGATCCTGCGGGAAGAGCCCGTAGGCCATGCGCAGCGCGGCCGAGGCGTCGGTGCCCAGGGCGTCCTCCTCGGCCTCCGGCCGCGGGATCGCGCTCAGCGTGGGCGCGGCGCCCTCGCCCTCACCCTCGGTCAGCTCGATCTGGTAGGGGCGCTTTGCGAACGCCACGACCTTGACCTCGTCGCGCTCACCGCGCGCGGCGATCGCCTGGTTGATGTAGTCGCGGGCGCCGTCGAGCGCCTCGTCGGGCATCGACGCCGACGTGTCCACGATGAAGATAGTGGCCACGCGGGACTCGAAGCTCGTCAGCACGACCTGGACGAGCGCGCCCACGAGCGTGGTCATGAGCGCCGCGCGCAGCACCGTGTTCAGCGTGCGCTGCCACAGCGGCAGGTCGCTGAGCGTGTAGCGCTGGCCGAGCACGAGGATCGGCAGACCCACGAGCAGGCCGAAGAACACGGGCGCCAGGATCTCGACGTCGCGGCCGTACGCCGTGAACGCCACGGGTTCGGCGCCTCCGACGAGCACGCGCTGGAAGAAGAACCAGCCGAGCCCGCCGACGGCGCCGAGCACCGCCGCGATGAGCACGACGTCCAGGATGCGTTTCTGTGATGAAATCATACGCTCATACCGTCATGCGGCGGTTGTACGTGAACCACTCGAGCAGCAACACTGCGAGCGCCGCGAGCAGCGCGAAGATCCACAGCTCCTTGCGGTCGAAGAAGAGCTCGGAGGCGTCCTGGTCGATCTCGGTCTGGGGCAGGTCCAGCGCCACCGGGGCGATGCGGGACTCGTCCTCGTCGCTCAGGTTCGCCGCGATCGAGCGGCTGTAGCCGTCGGCGGTGACCTCGTAGAAGCCGGTCTGATCGCCATAGACGAGCGCGCGCCCGTTGTACACGGGGACGGTCATCGGCGGCCCCTCGGGCGGCTGGACCTGCGCGTCCCCCTGCTCCATCGGCACGGTCACCGACCATGTCTCGCCGGTGCCGTAGTTCTGGATGAGGCGGTCGTCGTCGAGCTGGAAGTAGTCGATGATGTTGATCATGAGCACCGGGAAGGCCACGCGCAGCGGCAGGTCGGAGTTGCGCAGGTCGAAGGCCAGCGCGACGTAGCGTCGGCGCTTGTCGTCGCGCGTCACGATCATCGGGACCCCGAACGCCGACGCGACCGCGGTGTCCCCGCGCTCCATGTCGAGCTTCGAGCCCACGCCGATGTTCACGTCCCTCATCCCGATCCACCGCATCAGCGGGTGGCTCTTCTTGTAGGACGTGATGAGCGGCTTCTCGATGCCGCCCTTGACCCCCCACGGGGAGTCCTCGCCGCGCGGGTCGATGTAGACGAAGTTGCCGCGCTCGGGGAGGACCTTCGGGCTGAAGCGGTCGAAGAAGACGACGTCGGCGGTGTTCTTTGCCGGGTCGTACGCGTCGGTGGGGATCGTGGTGAGCTTGATGTTCGAGTTCAGCAGGAGCGTGCCCTCCAGGTAGAGGTTGCCGTCGCTCACGAGCAGGACCTCGGTCAGCGTGACCTTGGGCAGCAGCGCGAAGGCGGAGTCGTCGAGCGGGAAGACGTCGCGCGCGTCCATGCTGGTCACGCGGATGCGCGCCTCGAGGCGCTCGCCGCTGACGGCCTGTGAGGGGAAGAACTCCTGGATCGTGCCCTGGGGGGGCAGCGTGATCTTCTTGGTGTCGACGAGGCGGCCGTCGGCGTGGAGTTCGAGCTCGGCCTCGATCTCGCGGTCGAAGAAGGAGCGCGCGCGGACGAAGAG
>CAJXPN010000528.1 GCA_913058025.1 uncultured Myxococcales bacterium
CGACGGGGTCGACGTCCGAGTCGCGGCTGTAGACGGCGACCTTGGTGCGCACGCCCGGCTCCCTGGCCACCGCCACGATGCGCACGATGCCCTCGTGGATCTCGGGGACCTCGAGTTCGAAGAGCTTGAACAGCAGCGCCGGATCGGCACGCGTCAGCACGACCTGCGGGTCACGGCTAGAGCGCTGGACCTCCTTGATCATGGCCTGGACGCGGTCTCCCGGGCGGTAGCTCTCGCGAGGGGTCTGCTCACGGCGCGGCAAGATCGCGTCCGCGCGACCCAGGTCCACGATGATGTTTCCCTTCTCGAAGCGACGCACGATGCCCGTGATCATCTCGCCGACGCGGTTGATGTACTCCGAGTAGATGATGTCTCTCTCGGCCTCCCTCACGCGCTGGATGATCACCTGCTTGGCCGTCTGCGCCGCGATGCGGCCGAACGTCGAGTTGTACGAGTCGAGCTTGAGCAGCTCGCCGAACCTCTTGTCCTGCGCCAGCGCCTTCTCGCGGTCCTCCTCACGGTAGAAGATCTGGAAGACCAGCTCGTCGCCCGGCTCGGCCTCGAAGCCTGCCTCTCCGACCTCCTCGACCGAGACCTCGCGGAACGGGTTCTCGACCTCGTCCTCGACCGTCACGATCTGGTAGAGCTCGACCTCGCCGGCCTCCTCGTTGTAGTCCGCCTCGATCTCGCGCTGCGCGCCGTAGGTACGCCTCGCGGCCGTGAGGATCGCCGACTTCAGCGTCTCCACGAGGATCTCTCGCTCGATCCCCTTGTCTCGGCCAACTTGATCGATGATGTGATTCAGGTTCATATCGCGCTCCTGTATCTCGTTTCACGTCCATCAGCCTCGCCTCGGCGAGACCTGGTCCTGTCTATGTATCGTGCTCCTGGCGCGGACGCTCAGGAGCCAAAATCGAATGTCACTTTGGCGCGCTTGACCGCGCTCGCCTCGACCGTCACCTCGCCGAGCTCTTCGCCGCAGTCGATCGTGAGCTTGCCCTCCTGGGCGTCCCACGCGGTGACCTCGCCTTCGAGCACCGACAGGCCGTCGACGTCGCGTCGGAGGACCGCTCGGACCTCTTCGCCCACGGCGCCGGCCCAGTGGTGTGGGCGCTCGAGCGTGCGCTCGATCCCCGCCGTCGACACCTGCATCGTGTACCGCTCGGGGTACCTCTCGTCTGCGTCGACCAAGGCCTCGATGTAGCGGCTGACCCCCGCGCACTCTGCGATCGTGACCCCTTCGCCAGGCACGGGCTTACCCGGCCTCTTCACGAAGACGCGCACGAGGTTCGACCCCCGCGACAAGGACACGTCGTAGAGCTCGAGATCGTGGACCTCGACGGCCTCGAGCGCCCACACCTCGAGCTCGACCTCGGCGCTCTGAGGGAGCGGATCCATCGGCGGCTCCACCTCACTCTTCCCCTCACTCCTGCGTCGCTTCTTTCCGGCCATCTCTTAAGCTCTCCATCCGGCGCGCGACGCCTCGCCGCGCGCACAAAAAAAGCGGGCCTGATGCCCACTTTCCTTCTCGGAGTGAACGGCGCTTCGCCCCCCTTCCGGCCCTGTCTTCTGGGGGGAGAACTCGACCGACTCGCGCACGCTGTTGTGTCCGCATCTGCCCGTCGAGCGAGTGGTTCGCTGTTGAACCTCTCGACGGGCGAGAACATAGGCGGCGGCCTGCCCTGTGTCAACCCTGCCACACCCGCCCTCGCCACCCTCTCGTCGGGCCGCTAGACTCCTCGCCTCGACGCCAAACGCTCGCACCCCACGGAGGCCACATGATCGTCGCTATCGCCCAGCTCAACTCCACCCCGGACGTGGACCGCAACCTCGCGCAGTGCCGCGCGCTCGCCGCCGACGCGGCCGCCCGCGGCGCGCGCTGGCTCCTCTTCCCCGAGAACACGCCCTTCCTCGGCACCGAGGAGGCGAAGCTGCCCATCGCACAAGGCGTCGACGGCTCCATCGTCGACGCGTTCCGGGACATCGCGCGCGCCCACGACCTCCACGTCACGCTCGGGTCCTTCGCCGAGTCCGGCCCCGACCCACGCCGCACCTACAACACCCAGGTCCAGATCACGCCCGCCGGTGAAACCGCCGCGACCTACCGCAAGATCCACCTGTTCGACGCCGAGCTGCCCTCGGGCCAAGTGCTGCTCGAGTCCGACGCCATCGCCCCCGGCGACACGCTCGCCACCGCCCACGTCGACGACGTACACGTCGGGCTCTCCATCTGCTACGACCTGCGGTTCCCCGAGCTCTACCGCGACCTCGCCGCGCGTGGAGTCCACGCGCTCACCGTCCCCAGCGCCTTCACCATCCCCACGGGCCACGCCCACTGGCACGCGCTCCTTCGCGCGCGCGCCATCGAGAACCAGTGCTACGTCCTCGCCCCGAACCAGTGGGGAAACCACTGTGAGGGCCGCGCGTCCTTCGGCCAGTCCGCCATCTACGACCCATGGGGGATGCTGCTCGCCAACGCGCCCGACCGTCCCTGCGTCATCACCGCCGAGATCGACCTCGAGCACCTCGCCCGGATCCGTCAGCGCATGCCATGCGGTTCCCACCGGATGCTCTGAGCGGCGTCACTGCGCTACCCTCCACTCGACGACGTCTCCGGCCGCGATCTCGACTCCAGGCGTGACGCCATACCGCCGCTCCTCGAGCGCCCACGCCTCCTGCGCCTCGCCCAGGCGTAGCCCGCCGAGGCCCTCGGGGGCGTCCCACGACATCACGAGCGACCACGCCCGCAGGTTCCCCGCGTGCGCGCGCACGCGAATGATGATGTCTTCGGCGCCTCGGACGACCTCGAGGTCGAAGCGGTCGTCGCCCGCGCGCAGGCGCCGGTACGACGCCTCGGGCCACCCCTCGGGGAGGTGGGGCGCCACGCGCAGCGTCCCAGCGGGCGCATCGGAGGACCAACCCGTGAGGTGCTCCAGGATCGCGGCGGCGTTGATCCCAGCCTCCCATGAGCGGAATTTGGGCGTCTGGTTGATGCCCTGCCCGTCACGGTCGTAGAGGAGCGTGACGCCCGAGTGATCGGAGTCGCGGTGGTACTCCTGGAACGCGCCGACCTCGTCGGCGACCCGACCCATGGACAGGAGCGCTCGCGCGGCCTCGGGGCGCCCTGCCCGCGTGAGCACGGAGAGCGTGTAGCCAGGGAGCATCCCCGTGTAGATGCCACCGCCGAAGATGCGCACGAGCGTCCTGAACCTCGGGTGAGGCGAGCTCTGGAGGACTCCTGGCTCGACCTCGAGCCTCGGGATCAAGCAGTCGAGTTGCCGGCGCGCGGCGTCCCCCCTTGGATCGAGCGCGCCCGCCCAGACGAGCTTGAGCGAGGCGTCCTCATAGGGCGCCGTCGGCTCCTCGGCGGTCCGCTCGAGGATCGCTCCGTGGCACCCGTCGCCCAGGCCGAAGCCCTCTACGGCGTCTGAGAGCGCGGCGTCGGCGCGCGCCTGGAGCCGGGACGCCTCGTCAGTGTCGCCGAGTTGCCCCCACGCGAGCGCCAGCCGTGACGCCGCACCGACCCAGAGCGCGGACGAGTTCAACGAGAACGAGGTCTCCTGGTGGGGGTGCTCGAGCTCGTAACCGAGCGCGACGTTCATCCCCACGCGGAAGGTCTCGTCGCCCGAGAACGGCAGCAACCCCGAGTCGGGGTCGAAGGCCTGCGCGTCGAGCGCGCGCGCGAGCGCGCCTCGACGCGCGGTAAGGATCGTGTCGGGCTCGCCGGCGCGCCAGAGCAGCTCGTGCATCCAGACGAAGTAGCTCGGGCTCTCGGCCTGGACGCGCTCGGGAAGCGGGCCGAGCGCGGGCCAGTCGGGCTGAGGTCCGTCGGGGTCGACGCCTTCGTCTGCGCCCCATGAGTTCGCGAAGTCTCCCGTCAGGAGCATCGAGCCCCAGACGTAGTCGACCGCGCGGCGAGCGTCCTCGCGGGCGCCGAGCGCGACGAGCCCCAGCGCGGCGCCGATCGTGTCGCGCATCCACGCTCCCGAGTACCGGTGGAGCTGCGTGAGGCCTCCCTTCTCGCCGAGCTGGGTCCGGAGCGTCACGGCGGCCTGGAGCACCAGGTCCGCGACGGCCTGTTCGGGCACGTCGATCTCCACGAGGCCGGCTCGCCACGCGGCCCATTCGTCGGCCTCCGCCTCGAGCGCGGCCTCGACGTCGAGCGCGCGCGGCGGATCGACCCCGTCCCCTTCCAGCGCGCAGTGCGACCACGAGAGGACGCGCTCCTCCCCGGGCGCGAGCGCGCCGAGCTCCGCGCGCAGCGCGCCGTCGTCCCCTCGGGCGGCGTCACCGTCGATCCGGCGCGTGGTGAGCGAGCGCGCCGAGGTCGCCCAGTGGAGCGCCTCCGCCGGGGCGTCCCCGCGCGACGCGTTGTAGCCGCGCACGGCGACGGCCAACGGCGGCGAGGCATCCGACGCGGAGCGGTTCCTGT
>CAJXPN010000529.1 GCA_913058025.1 uncultured Myxococcales bacterium
GATCTACACAGAGTAGATCGTCGGCAGCGTCAGATGTGTATAAGAGACAGGATCTCTTCCCACCCACGCGAACCCAAAGCCAAAAACAACCTACAGCCTCGTCAACCCGGGTCGAACCTCGCCGCGGCGATCCTGAGCAGCATCGCGCGGATGGAGCGCGCGGCAGATGCGGGACACGTACAAGCCGACGGAGCTGACGACCTGATCCGCGCCCGCCTTTGAATGAACGCCGCGCCCGCGCGTCCAACGGGATCATCTCGTCACGCACCGAGCGCACCCATGAACCACCCCCGAGCCACACTCACGGCTGCGCTCACGATCGCCATCGGAGCCTCCAGCGCCGGCTGCGCGCACGCGCCACCGGCGAGCGCGCGCGTGAGCATCATGCACACGCGGGCCGTCTCGCTCGAGAACATGCTCTCAACCTTCGAGCGCGACGGCGTCGAGGATCGCGCGTACGTGCTCGTGATCGCGTTCGCGCGCCTGTACTCGGGCGCCGTCGAGGAGGTCGACGTCACATGCCAGGCCGGAGACGTGGCGCTGCGCGCGCGCGCGATCGGCGCCGCGCCCGGAAACGAGCGCTACGAGGCCTACATGTACACCGACCGCGCGTCCTCGAGGCGCCTGCGTGAGGGCTACCAGGAGGTGCGCTGCGCGTTCACGCTGGACCGCGAGCGGCACGCGGTCGCGACCGAGGCCTACCTGTCGGGGCCTCCGCTGGGGACGCCCTTCGAGCGGCTCGACCCGCCCCTCGTGGCCATGGACTGCGACACGGGCGCGCGGCCTCGCTCGGGGCGACCCGTGTGCGTGCACCTGCACGTCGAGAACCGCAACCTGTCCGCGTCCAGCCCCAGGGCGCCCCTCGCGGCCCGGTGCACCCTGGCGGGCGAGGCCGCCGCCACGGAGACCTCCGTCAGCCAGCTCCGATACGGCCTCGAGGTGCGCTTCGATCAGGGCGCGCCGCAGGGCGCGCACGCGCTGTCGTGCGCGATCGTCGGGCACGAGGAGACCCGCTCGGAGGCCACCGTGGACGTGCTCGCGGCGCCTCCAGGGTTCGCGCTCGAGGTGCTCGAAATCGGCACACCACAGCTCGCGGCGCGCCTCCCTCTCGGAGACACGACCCCTCCCCGCTACCTCCACGTGGACGTGGACGTCCGCGCGCTCGGCGACAGCCCGCTCTGGGGCATGCGCGTGCAGTGCGTCTCCGACGCGCCCCCACTCGAGATGTCCGGGTACAGGCTCGTACGCCATGACATGGGCCCGACCGCCGACCTCGCGACGCGCCCGCTCGGCGTTGGAGAGCGCGCCACGGTCCGCGCATCCGCGCGGGTTCCTTACGACACCGAGTCAGTCGACACGGGCGCGTTGCGGTGCGTCGCCGAGGCCACCACGCGTGACGGATCGCGCGTCATCGCCCGCAGCGCGGAGCGGACCTCGCCGCCGCCCGCGTCACCGCGCGATCCGTGACGCGGAGTCATCTCGGAGCCCCCTATCAGCGCTGCGCGAGGCGGACACGTCAGCGCCCACAAAGCGCGATGTTCGGCCCGAACATGAGCAACTCGATGTCCTCGTCCGAGATGCCGGGGGCTGCCCCGGGGCATGAGCCAGGGAGCCCAGCGCGGGTCTGCGTGAGCTCGGCCTCGAGCCCCTCGATCGTCGGTGGCAGGTCGAAGCGGTAGTTCCCGTTGACCACGTCGCTGTCATCCACGGCGAACCGATGGAGCGCGAACCACTCACCTCGGGACGCCCGCAGCGTGACCACTCTGAACGGGTTCTCGCCGATGTTGAACTTCCTGTCGCGCGCGATGTACGTCAGCGCCTCGGGGAGCGAGCTGCCATCGAGCGACGTGATGACTTCGGCGGTGAACTCGATGACGTCGCTGCCGTACCTGGACGTGCAGGTCCCATCGTGTGGGATGGCACGCTCGTCGAGCACGCGCACGAGGGCGACCTGGCCACCCGGGACCAACTTGCACGCGTCGATCGGCGCGGGGGGCTCGTCGTAGTTCCCCTCCCAGGGCGAGACGCGGTAGCGAACGTATCCAGTGGGAACGTCCTCGGCGGGGCCACAGCCCAGCAGGAGGACTGACGCCCACAGGATGGCATGTCGAAGAGAGCGCATGAACAGACTCCACATCCAACGGGACACGCAAACATCACAGCGCCCCCTACATGAGATGATGACGCCCCAGGCAGAGCGCGCACGCGACATCTTAGCGAACCCCCGGGCTTCAATCCAACTCGAGGCTCATGCGCACGGGGCAGTGGTCGGAGACCTCGCGGCGGTACACGGGGCAGGCGTCGCCGGGGTCGCAGCCGACCGTGGCGCAGGCGCCCGCGGCGCGCACGTCGCGCGCGGGCGCGCCGGTCAGCGCGTGGTCGAGCGGGTGGGCAGGGCAGCTCGCCTTCTTGCTCCAGTAGTGGGTGCAGGCGAGCGGCTCGGTGGCCCACTCGAGGCCGCGCTGGCGCGCGAGCGACGCGAGCGCGGCGCGGTCGGCGTCGGTCGTGGAGTTCATGTCCCCGAGCAGGACGACCGGGGCGCCGCGCTCTCTGAGCCCGTCGAGGACCGGTGAGAGCGCGTCGAGTTGGCGGCGTCGCGTCGCCGCGGCCCCCTCCCCGCCCGCCTTCAGGTGCACGACGAGCAGCGTGACCGGCGCGCCCGAGGCGCGCGCCATGAGCGCGACCTCGAGCGCGGGGCGCGCCCGCGGGTACAGGAGCGTCTCGACATGGGAGCGCGACCCGCGCAGCTCCAACGCGTCCGAGTCGTAGAGCACGCCGACGCGCTGGGGTCCGCCCTCGCGCGACCAGACGAAGCGCCACGACGCGCCCAGGTGCCGCCGCGCCTCGCGCGCGAAGCGCTCGGGGTTCACGATCTCCTGCATCGCCACCGCGGACACCTCGAGCCCCGAGATCACCTCGAAGGCCGCGCGGCCCTGGCCCTCGTGGCGCGGGTAGTTCTCCAGGTTGAACGTCGCCACGCCGACCTCGACCTTCTCACCACACATGCAGAGTGAGGCGCATGGAATAAGGGCGAGCGCGGCGACGATGAGCCATCCTCTCTTCACGTGTCTGCTCCTCTGGGGGTCTGCTGATGTCCGATCGTAACACGAAGCGTGGCGGCGTGGTCGCGGCCGCGACGCCGCGCTATCCTCGCCGCCTTGGAGAAGAGACGGAGGGTGAGAAATGAAGATCGCGCTGGAGGGCACGACGTTCTGCGTCGCCGGCACCTTCGACAAGTACGAGAACACCCGAGGAATCGAGGAGCTGCTGCGCAAGGGCGGAGCCGAGGTGATGAAGAGCATGGGCCTGAAGGTCGAGGCGCTCGTCTACGGGTCCGGCTACACGACCAAGCTCGCGGCCGCAGAGGGCCGCGGGCTCCCAGTGCTGCGGGAGGCCGACCTCGACGCGCTCCTGCTCGGGGGCGCCGTCGAGGTCGACTTCGAGCTGCCCACGGTAGAGGGCGGCGCGGCGTCGATCGACGAGCTCCTGGGCGAGGTCCGGGGGGTGCTCGCCCAGGCTCCGAGCCCGGCGCTCTGGGGCCGGATCGTGGAGCTCGTGAACCAGTGCGAACTCGACCAGGCAGGCCCGCTCGTGGACTACGTCGACGGCCACATCGAGCGCTGGCCTGAGCGCGCGCAGTCGCGGTGCCTGGCGCCGCGAGCGTGGACTCTGGCGATGCTCCAGGGACAGGACACGCCCGCCTACGGGCTCGTGCGATGTGTCGACCTCTCGGGGATGCACGTGAACACCACCGCGTTCAAGAAGCTGCTCGGTTGCGCGCACCTCACGAGGTTGACGTCGTTGGGCTTGTCCACCCACGACCCGCTCACGAAGACCGCCTACAAGGCGCTCGCGCGGAACCCGCGATTCCAGGCGATCGAGGAGCTCGCGCTCGACGGGTTCGAGGCCGAGCACGTCGCCGAGTTGGACGCTCACGCTCCCGGATCGGGGCTGCGTCGGCTCAGGTGTCATGAGTGGTCGATGTGGGTGGAGCGGTCGGATCGGTTCGCCGCGCTGTTCGGGTTGAGGGTGTGCGCCCGCGTCGACACGCTCGCGCTCCGTGTGTACAGCGGCTCGAAGGCGGGCGAGATCTTCGCCGAACTGGCCGACGACTCGAAGCTGCCCGCCTTCGAGCACCTGGAGGTCGACCAGACGGACCGAGGAGGAGGCGGGTCCGCCATGCCGCTGAACGGCGAGGTCCTCTCATGCGTCATCCGAGACACGCCAGACGACGCGAGGCGGCGCGTGAAGACGCTCACGGTGCGCACCAACGTCGACGGCCACTACCGAAAGGAGGGCATACTCAACGTCCGACAGCTGAAGAACCTGCGGACGTTGCGCCTCTTCGACGCGGGCGCCTACCGCCGCGACGACGTCACGCTCGAGGACTTCGACCGGGTCTTCCACGCCCACGAGCTCCGGCTG
>CAJXPN010000530.1 GCA_913058025.1 uncultured Myxococcales bacterium
GAACGCGCTCGGCCCCAGGATCGCCCAGGCCACGCGCCGCCTCGACGGCTACGTCTCGGGCGACGACGCCCGCGTGAACATGGAGGCCGGCCCCCTGCACGCCGCCCCCGTGGCGTACTTCTGCGCCGAGTTCGGCCTCCACGAGTCGCTTCGCATCTACTCGGGCGGCCTCGGCGTGCTCGCTGGCGACCACATGAAGGCCGCCAGCGACGCCGGCATCCCGATCGTCGGCGTCGGCCTGTTCTACGCGCTCGGCTACTTCCGCCAGACGATCGACGAGGACGGCTGGCAGAAGGAGTACTACGACCACGCCGACACCGCCGAGCTCCCCATCACCAAGCTCACCGGGGAGGACGGCGAGCCCATCGAGATCCTCATCGAGTCGGGCACCGGGACGATCCACGCGCACGTCTGGAGGCTCCCGGTCGGGCGCAACCAGATCCTGTTGCTCGACGCCGACGTCGACGCGAACACCGAGGAGGACCGCGCGCGGACCTCGCTCCTCTACGGCGGCGACCGCCGCACGCGCGTGCGCCAGGAGCTCCTGCTGGGCGTCGGCGGCGTCCGCGTCCTGCGCCGCCTGGGCATCCGCCCCTCGGCCTACCACCTCAACGAGGGCCACTCCGCGTTCGCCCCCCTCGAGGTCGCCTACCACCTCATGGAAGAGAACGGCCTCTCCTTCGAAGAGGCTCGCCTCCAGGTCGCTCGCCGCACCGTCTTCACCACGCACACGCCCGTGCCCGCGGGCCACGACCGCTTCTCGCTCGACCTCTTCGAGGAGCACATGTCCCCACTGCGCGAGCGCCTCGGCCTGGACCACTACCAGTTCCACGGCCTCGGCCGCGTCAACCCCGACGACATCGGCGAGACGTTCTGCATGACCGTGCTCGCCATCAAGATGAGCCACTACCGCAACGGCGTGTCGAACCTGCACGGGCGCGTGAGCCGCTCGATGTGGTCGGGCCTCTACCCCCACGCCGAGGTCCGCGACGTGCCCATCGGGCACATCACCAACGGCGTGCACGTCCCGTCGTTCCTGGCGCCCGAGCTGCGCGCGCTCTTCGAGCGCCACCTCGATGTCGACTGGGCCTCGCGCATGGAGCTGCGCGAGACCTGGGCGCCGCTCTCCGAGCTCGACCCGGGCGAGTTCTGGCAGACCCACCAGATCCTCAAGTCCAAGCTCATCTCCTTCATCCACGCGCGCGCCGAGACGCAGGTCGCGCCCAAGGGTGAGGCCGCCGGGCAGATCGTCCCCGGCTCGGGCTTCGACCCGGAGGTCCTCACGATCGGCTTCGCGCGCCGCTTCGCGACCTACAAGCGCGCCGACCTGATCTTCAGCGACCTCGAGCGCGTCAAGAAGCTCATCACCGACGCCGACCGCCCCATCCAGCTCGTCTTCGCGGGCAAGGCGCACCCCGCCGACGAGCCCGGAAAGCGCCTGCTCCAGGCCATCGTGCACATGACGACGAACCCCGAGTTCAAGGGCCGCGTCTTCTTCCTGGCCGACTACGACATGAACATCGGCCGCCACCTCGTCCAGGGCGTCGACGTCTGGCTGAACAACCCTCGCCGCCCCCAGGAGGCGTGCGGCACCAGCGGTGAGAAGGCCGTCCTCAACGGCGTCCTCAACTGCTCCATCCTCGACGGCTGGTACGCCGAGGGCTACGACGGCACCAACGGCTTCGCGATCGGCGGCGGCGAGGAGTTCGTCGACGTCACCAAGCAGGACGCCCACGACGCCGCCGCGCTCTACTCGGTGCTCGAGGACGAGATCATCCCCATCTACTACGACGTCGACGCCGACGGCCTGCGCCGCCGCTGGGTCGAGCGCATGACCTGGGGCGTGCTCTCGCTCGCGTGGCGCTACAACGCACACCGCATGGTCATCGACTACCTGCGCACGTCCTACCTGCCCGCGGCAGGCGCCACGGTCATCTGAGGCAGGCCTCGTCTGAGGCGAGCCTCGCCTGAGACCAGCACGCCGAAACGAGAGAGGGCGCGTCCGCATGGCGGACGCGCCCTCTCTCATGTCGGCGCTCGGGCGGGCGGCCCGCGCCTCGTCACGGGACGTCGCAGTAGAGCCCCGGGGGGATGAAGAAGAGGTTGCAGACCTCTCCGTCGTGACACTCCGTCGGGAACAGCAGATCGTCGCAGCTGCACAGACCGAGGTCGCAGGAGCCCGAGCGGCAGTCGCCGTCGTTGTTGCACTCGCCCGCGGCGGGGTAGCAGATGTTGGGGGTCACGTCGTTGTCGCACAGCTCACCGCCGGTGCAGGCCGGGCTGCACTGAGAGGTCGTCTGGCAGACGTTGGAGGCCGTGCAGACCTGAGAGCCGGGGCAGTCGTTGTCGATGACGCACGCGACGCAGACGTTCGTGGCGGTCCGACAGGCAGGGGTCGAGCCCGAGCACTGCGCGTTGTTGCGGCACTCGACGCACTGCTGGTTGATGCAGGCGCCGGGGCAGTCGGAGTCGCTGGCGCACTCGATGCAGGTGTTGCTCGCGGAGCAGACGCCGCTGGCGCAGTCCCCGTTGACGACGCACTCCACGCACTCGCGCGCGGCGGTGCAGACCTGTGCGCCGGGGCAGTCGTTGTTGCTGACGCAGGACTCGCAGGTGTTGCTGGGCGAGCAGACCTGGGCGCCTGGGCAGTCGCCGCTGACCTCGCACTCCACGCACGTGAACGAGCCGGTGCACACACCGGAGGGGCAGTCGACGTCGTCGACGCAGCTGCGGCACAGGCCGGACGCCTCGTCGCACACGCCCGCGGCGCAGTCGCCGTCACCCAGGCACTGGACGCAGGTGTTGTCGTTGGTGCGGCACTGGCCCGAGGCGCAGTCGCCGTTGACGAGGCACTCGACGCAGACCGCCGCGGGCTCGTCGCACACGCCGGCGGCGCAGTCGCCGTCGCCCAGGCAGCCCTTGCAGACGTTCTGGTCGCAGACGCCGTTGGCGCAGTCGCCGTCGGCGGTGCACTGGACGCACGCGTTGGCGGCCTCGTCGCAGACCTGTCCGTTGGCGCACTCGGAGTCGGCGGTGCAGGGGACGCAGGTGAAGGAGGCCTCGTCGCAGACGAGGCCGCCGGGGCCGGCGCAGTTGGCGTCGTTGACGCACTGGACGCAGAGGTTGTTGGTGGTGTCACAGGCGCCCGAGCCGCAGTCCTCGTTCTCCAGGCACTGGACGCAGGTGGTCGTGGGCTCGTCGCACACGCCCTGGGCGCAGTCGGCGTCGCGCTGGCACTGGATGCACGTGTTCGCGTCGAGGTTGCAGACGCCGCCGTTGCACTCGGCGTTCGAGGCGCACTCGATGCAGGCGCGCGTGGTGGCGTCGCAGGTGAGCGCGCCGGGGCAGTCGTCGTCGTCGACGCAGCCCACGCAGGCGCCCTCGGTCGGGTCGCAGCTGGGCGCCTCGGGCGAGGCGCACTGGCCATCGCCCAGGCACTCGACGCAGGTGTTGCTCGGGGAGCAGACGCCGTCGGCGCAGTCGCTGTCGTCGAGGCAGACCACGCAGCGGTTGCCCCCGGCGGTGTCGCAGACGCCGCCGTCGCAGTCCCCGTCGTCGAGGCAGCCGAAGCACTCGCCGCTGTCGACCTCGCAGACGCCGCCGGGGCAGTCCGTGTCGGTCGAGCAGCGCTGCTGGCAGCGGCCGTTGGTCGGCTGACAGACCTCTCCCGCCTCACACGTCACACCCTCGCAAGGGTCCTGGCCACAGAACGAATCGTTGGAGAGGCACATCCCCACGAGGTCCCCGGTGGTCCAGCACGTGTAGCCGCCAGGGCAGACGTTGCCGCCATAACAAGGCGCCGCGCAGAAGCTCTTCGAGGACGCACCGGCGGGCACGCATCGGTTCCCCTCGCCGCAGTCTGCGTCGGCCTCGCAGGCCGCGCAGAGCTTCGCGTCGAGCGGCCTACACGACCCCAAAGAGAGGTCGCAGATCTCACCGGCGTTCGCGCACTCGAGCGACGAGGTGCACGCGCCGCCGCCGCCGCCGCCGTCGGCGGGGCCAGCGTCCAGAGTGACACCACCGCCACCTCCGGGCAGTTCCGCGGTGGAGCACCCAAACAGCCCGAGGCAGGTCATCGTCACGGCGAGCGCGCTCAGGCGCCGCCCCATATCAAGAGTCCACATCAGCGTGCCTCACGGGACATTTACGAAGAAGTCATTCGACCAAAGGTCTTCAGAAGATGCCGACTTACCACTGGTCGCAACCGTGGGTCAATGTAGGCAAAGGTGTGCCACGACGCCAATCTTTCCACCATTCGTGTCTGCCGACCGCTGAGGTCCCCCGACTGATCACAGTGAGAAGCGCCTCGCGACCCAGATCATCGGCGCCACGATGACGCTCTGGCCCGAGTCCCCCTCGACGCGCAGCGCTCGCCCCGGGACGACCGCCGCGCCGAGCTGCGCGGCGAGGAGCCCGTC
>CAJXPN010000531.1 GCA_913058025.1 uncultured Myxococcales bacterium
ACCGAGCAGCTCCTCGCCGAGCTCCTCGCCGAGTCCAGCTCCCTCCGCAGCCAATCCCCCGACGACCTCGACGCGGCGCGTCCCGCGGCCCCGACGTACGAGGAGGCAGGGCAGGGCGAGGACGACCTGGACTGGGATGACCGCTCTCCCGCGATCTTCGCCGAAGCCGAGGCCCCGCTCGAGGTGACCTTTGACACGGGCGCTCCCGATGGCGCAGATGGTTCGGTCGGTGCGCCCGACGAGGGCGTCGAGTTGGTCGACGCTTCACGCGACGCCGAAGAGCAGGAGCAGGAAGATGTCCAAGAGGAGGCCGAAGCGGTCGCTCATTCGCGCTGAGCTTCACACCCACTCCACCGCCAGCGACGGCCAGCACGCCCCCGGCACCCTCGCCGAGTTATGCGCCAGACGCGGCGTCCGCGTCTTCTCACTCACGGACCATGACACAGTCGACGGCGTCGCCTCCGCGCGCGCCGTCTGCGAGGCCCGCAGCGTCCGCTTCCTGTCTGGCATCGAGATCAGCGCCCAGCAAGGTCGCTCGGTCCATGTCCTCGGCTACGGGGTCGATCTCGAGGACGAGTCCTTCCGCGCGCTGCTCGACTCGAGGCGAGCACAGCGGGAGCGACGCATGGAGCTCATGATCGAGCGCGCCAACGCGCTCGGAATGGCCGTCTCCAGCGATGACGTCCTCGCGTTCTCCGGTGACGGCAACCCGGGCCGGCCACACCTCGCCCGCGCGCTCGTCTCGCTCGGCTTCGCCTCCTCGATCAAGGACGCCTTCGACCGCTACCTCGCAGACGGCAGATCGGTCCACGTCGCCAACCCCTGGCCCTCGGTCCCAGACGCCATCCAGGAGATCAAGCAGGCCGGAGGCGTCGCCGTCCTCGCTCACCCTGGCCCCTACGACCTGGACGACCACCTCGACGACTGGGCAGACGCTGGCCTCGACGGCGTCGAGGTCGAGCACCCGAGCCACTCCGAAGAAGACGCCGCCCGCTACCTGGGGTTCGCGAACCGCCGCGGGCTCCTCCGCACCGCCTCGTCCGACTACCACGGCCCCGAGGTCAAGAAGGGTCAGACCCTCGGTGAGGTCTTCGTTCACGAGGATTGGATCGACGCGCTGCTCGAGCGCTGCGGGTGACGCGAGCAGCCCACACCACCACGGTGGAAATATCAGGCAGCTGGAAGTAGGGTCTTGGCGTCCAGCAGGGCGCCCACGCGCGCCTGCTCACTTACTCCACGGAGCGTCTCATGGAGCGTCGCGGTCTCTACACCATCATCGCCGTGTTCTTCGGGCTCTTCATCGTGTTCTTCGGGGTCACCTTCATCGCGCTCTCGGCGAGCGGGGGCCTGGGCGAGTCCGGTGAGGCAGTAGGCGTCGTCGAGATCAGCGGCGCGATCATGGAGAGCAAGACCGCGGTCAAGCAGCTGCGCGCGTTCTCCAAGGACGAGTCGATCCGCGCCATCGTCGTGCGCGTCGACTCCCCAGGCGGCGCCGTCGCTCCCAGCCAGGAGATCTTCGACGCGGTCAGGAAGGCCAAGAAGGAGAAGCCGCTCGTCGTCTCCATGGGCTCTACGGCGGCCTCGGGCGGGTACTACATCGCCTGCGGCGCCGACACGATCTACGCGAACTCCGGCACCGTGACCGGCTCCATCGGCGTCATCACGCAGCTCTTCAACGTCTCCAGGATTCTGGAGACCGCGCAGGTCGACGTGAGCACCTTCACCACCGGTGAGTACAAGAACTCCGGCTCACCTTTCTCGCCGGTCACGGACCGAGACAGGCAGTACTTCCAGCAGCTCATCGACGACATCTACGAGCAGTTCGTCGAGGACGTCGCCGAGTGCCGCGGCCTCGAGGTCGGGGCCGTCCGTGAGGTCGCCGACGGCCGCGTCTTCACGGGTCGTCAGGCCCACGAGCTCAAGCTCGTCGACGAGCTCGGGACCTTCCAGGACGCCGTCGACTTCGTGGCCAAGGAGGCCAAGATCGAAGGCGACCCTCGTCTGGTCTACCCCGCGAAGGAGGACGGATCGGTCCTCTCGTCGCTCCTCTCCGGTAGCGTCAATGGGCTCATCAAGGAGGCCAAGGACGCCACGACCCCCGTCGTCGAGTACCGCTTCACCGGGCTCTGATGCTCACTCCGCCTCGCCGAGACCTCATGATGCTCCTTCCCTTTCGTGTGGCGCCCCTCGCGGCGCTCGTGACGCTCTTCTTCACGCACACCGCCTACGCTCAGGACGCCACGGGAGCGCCCGAGGCGCCCGCGGCGAAGTCCGTCGAGGACGTGCCCGTGCGGCTGTACGCGCTCGAGGAGATCCAGGAGGCCGCGCGCGCGCACGCAGCCTCATTGACCGTCGCCGACGCCTCGATCCGCGCCGCCGAGTGGAAGCAGTTCCAGGCCGACTGGGCCTGGTCGCCCAAGCTACAGGCCAACGCGTTCATCGCCCCCGTCCCGGCCGAGACCGACGTCAACAACGTCGGCGCCAACATCGACGAGTTCCTCGCGCTCAACATCGGCCCGTTCTTCAGGCAGACGGTCAACGTCGTGTTGCCGCTCTACACGTTCGGCCGCATCGACGCCGCGCGTCGCCTCGCGGAGCTCAACGTGCGCTCCAGCAAGCTCGAGCGACGCAAGGCCGAGCTCGAACTCCACCACCAACTCACGCAAGCCTACTGGGGCCTCAAGCTCGCCCGCTCCTTCACCCAGATGCTCTCCGACGGCGACGAGCTCGTGAAGGAGAACATCGAGGAGATGGAGGACGCGCGCGCGTTCGGGGAAGCCGACTTCGAGACGAAGGACCTGCGCAAGCTCCAGATCTTCTCCGCCGAACTCGACTCCCGCGCGCTCGACAACCAGAAGCTCATCACGCTGGCCGTCGCGGGCGTCGAGTACCTCTCCGGCGTCGAGCTCACCGAGCGCTCCGTCACGCCGCTGAGCGAGGACGTCGAGGTCGAGCCGCTCGAGCCTCTCCAGTACTACCTCGACCTCGCGAGCTCGAAGCGCCCCGAGGTCCTCCAGCTCCAGGCCGCGCTCAAGGCGCGCCGCGCCCAGGTCGACCTCGCGCGCGCAGGCTTCTTCCCCAACCTCTACGTCGCCGCGAACTTCACCTACGGCTTCTCCACCGAGACGATCGCCCGCCAGCCCGTCTGCCGACTCGTCGGGGACACGTGCGAGACGACCGACCTCGCCGCGGCCCCGTTCGGCAACCCTTACAGGCAACTCTCGCTCGGGGTAATCCTGGGGCTGCGCTGGAACATCGACTTCACCACGACCTACGGCTCCTACAAGGAGACACAGCAGCTCCAGCAGAAGACCCAGGCGCAGCGTCGACAGGCGCTCGGCGCAATCGAGCTAGAGGTCCGCAAGCTCTGGCTCGAGGCAGACCAGTCCTCGAAGAAGGTCGTGATCACGCGCAGGCGGCTACTCGCTGCCCGTCGCTGGCGTGACCAGATCGGGCTCGGAGCCCAGAACGGCGGCAACACCAACCTGTCCGAGGCCATCGAACCCCTCAAGGCCTTCTACGAGGCCAAGGTCTTGCACCTCCAGTCGATTTATGACTACAAGGTCGCTCGTTCGGCCCTCGCGGTAGGCGTCGGAACGCTCGCTCTCGAGCGCGCCGAGCCTGGCCCGGCCGACCCTGACGCGCCCTCGGTGGAGCCCTCCACAGAGAATCCTTGAATGTTTTCAATGCGACGGCGTCTACCTGACCGAGCGCGCCGATGAACGGCGCGGCCTATCCATGACGCGACCACTCATGAGGAGTGAGCCGAGATGATTAGAAGCAAGACCAAACGATTGAGCGTCGCCCTGATTGCGGGCGCCATATTCTTCTCCGCGGCCTACGCACACGCTGGGGAGCCCACAGAGTTCATCAAGAAGCGCACCTCCGAGGTCACCAAGATCTTCGAGAAGAAGGACTCCAAGTCGCGCGCCAAGAAGCTCGACGCCAAGTTGCAGGAGACCGTCGACTTCTCCGAGCTCGCCAGCCGCGCCTTCGGTGAGAAGCACTGGGACGTACGTACCCCCGAGGAGAAGGCCGAGTTCCTCGACCTCCTCCAGCGTATGCTCAAGGCGAACTATGCCTCCAAGCTCGAGGGTCAGACGCTCGAGGAGGACTTCAAGATCGTCTACGACAAGGAGCGCACTCGCAACGACCTTGCCTTCGTCGAGACGACCGTCATCGTCGAGGACGACAAGCGACCCGTCTCCTACAAGCTCCTCAAGCGAGAGAGCGGCTGGATCGTCTACGACCTCATCATCGACGACATCAGCCTCGAGGAGACCTACCGGGAGGACTACGTCGCGATCATCGACGAGGGTGAGACCGAGGCGGCAGGCTGGAAGGACCTCATCAGCCGCATGCGCGACCGCATCGAGCAACTCGAGGCCGAGGCCAAGAAGAAGAAGCTG
>CAJXPN010000532.1 GCA_913058025.1 uncultured Myxococcales bacterium
AGCGTCAGATGTGTATAAGAGACAGGGCGTCGACGTCGCCGCGATCGAGGATCCGATCAACCACGTCGTCCCGCCCGAGCCCGTCGCGAGCAACGACGGCGACAAGAAGGACCCTGACCCCAAGGACGTCGGCACGCCCAAGAAGGACGACGGAGACAAGCCGCCCAAGAAGACCGACGGAGACACGGAGTCCGCGTCTCTGAAGAAGGACCTCAAGGCCGTCGAGCGGTTGCTCGACGCCGAGAAGCAGGGCGCGGCCCTCAAGAAGGTCAAGAAGCTCGCGTCGTCGAACCCCGGAAACGCCAAGGCCCGGGGCCTGCTCGGCCGAGCCCAGCTCTACGGGAACAACGACCGCGCGATCAAGGACATGAACAAGTCCATGGAGATGGGCTACAAGTCCCCTCGCCTCGTGCTCGACCTGGCCACGGCGTACCAGCTCACGGGCAACGGCTCGAAGGCCAAGCAGATCTACAAGTTCTTCCTGAAGTCGTACCCGAAGCACAAGCAGGCCAAGGACATCAGGGCGATCGTAGACAACCAGCTCTGAGCCGACAGGCCCGGACGAAGACCAGGAGACACGACGCATGCTCGTGTGCACGATCGAGTCGAGCTGTGACGAGACGAGCGTGGCGATCATCGAAGATGGTCGCCACGTGCGCTCTGTGGCGGTGGCGAGCCAGATCCCCATCCACAGACGCTACGGGGGCGTGGTCCCCGAGATCGCCTCCCGCAACCACATCCGCGACATCCACACGGTGCTCGACGACGCGCTCGCGGAGGCGGGCGTGGAGCTCGCCGACGTCGACGGCTTCGGCGTGACCGCCGGCCCCGGGCTCGTGGGCAGCTTGCTCGTGGGCATCGAGACGGCCAAGGCGCTCGCCTACGTCGCGGGCAAGCCCTGCGTGGGCCTGAACCACATCGAGGGGCACCTGACCGCGGTGATGCTCGAGCTCGATGGCGAGCCCTCGCCCGAGTTCCCGTTCATCGGCATGGTCGCCTCGGGCGGCCACTCCGACATCTACTGGGTCGAGGGCTTCGGCGAGTACACGTCGCTCGGGCGCACGCGCGACGACGCCGCCGGGGAGGCCTTCGACAAGGTCGCCAAGATGTTGGGGCTTCCGTACCCGGGCGGGATCGAGATCGACCAGCTCGCGCGCAGCGGCGACCCGGCCGCGATCGACTTCCCTCGCCCGATGTGGACGCGCAAGAACCTGGACATGTCGTTCGCGGGGCTCAAGACCTCGGTCCGCACGCACCTGAAGACCCACGGCGTGCCCGAAGGTCAGGCGCTCTCCGACCTGTGCGCGTCGTTCCAGCAGGCGGTGGTGGACGTGCTCGTGATGAAGACGTTCGCGGCGGTGACGAAGAAGCAGGCGAAGCGCGTGGTGCTCTCGGGCGGGGTGGCCTGCAACTCGGTGCTGCGCGCGGCGATGCGCGCCGAGGGTGAGCGTCGAGGCGTGCGCATCCACATCGCGCCGCCGTGGCTGTGTACGGACAACGCGGCGATGCTCGGGCCGATCGCGCACCACTACCTCGCGCAGGGCGCTGAAGCGTCCTTCGAGGGCTTCGACATCAAGGCGAACGGGAACATGCCTCTCGGGCAGAGCGCGCGGCCGGACTCCAAGGGGCCACACCGCTGATGTGGGGTGACGCCTCGGTTGCGTCGCGTTACGATACGAACGACAGCTCAACCCCATTCAAGACGAGAAGAGACGTTGGCGACCCCATCACACGAACGACTGCTGGACTCTCTGTCTGAGAACAGCCTGGTCAAGGCCGCGGTGGTGCTCGACGTGCACGGCGCCGTGCAGGCGCGGCGCGGGCACGCGAACGTGCTCAAGCAGCCGCAGACCACGAAGGTCCAGGTGAACATGGACCTGGACGATGACGAGGCGCGCGAGAACGTCTACATGGTCGAGCTGCGCTCGGAGATCCTCGCGGTGGTCTTCGACGAGTCGGTGGAGTTCGAGAGGCTGCGTCACGCGGTCGACGTGCTCATCCGCCACCACGACCTCGACCGCGCGCCGCCGCCCACTCCAGGGCAGGCGCCGCGCTGAGCCGCAAGGTCACTCGTATTCTTCTTCTTCTTCGGCGAGGTCACGCTCGGTCTGGCTCTTGGTGTGTTCGTAGAGCGAGTCCTCCTGGCCCTCGAGCGGCTCGACCTTGAACTGACCCGTCATGACGACGTTGGTGAGCCCTCCGACCTCGTCGAGCACGAGCGGCGTGCGGGGGATGACGAAGGCGCCGACGAGGCCGTACGTGCCGATGCACACGGCCCCGATCATGAGCCCCTTGATCGCCTCGCCTCCGCTGACCCCCACCACGACGAGGAAGATGATGCCGATGGCGCCGAGCGCGCTGAAGAGCTCGCCGTCCTTGAGCAGGAACCCCGCGACGCCGATGACCGCGGCGCCGATCACCACGCCGACGATCGAGTTGTGCTCAGGGTCCACCTGGAGCATACGGAACCCAAAGAAGATCACGATCGCGTGCGCGATGGCGACGGTCACGTAGAAGGTCACGGGCGTCCACGTGAGCAGCGCCTTCGCGGCGATCGCCACGTTCGCCAGAATCAATGCTTCCATAATCACTCACCTCTCTCGGTGTCTCGAGCCCACGCGACATGCGCGGGCGCTCTCTGTCTTGGGACGTCACGCGATGACGCGCGGTCACACGTTCACGCCGGCTCGTCGAGCTCGGCGTCATCGACCTTCTGGTCGAACCGTCCGGGCTTTCGTTCCCCGTCGGCTTCAGCCTTGGCGCCACCCTCGGGGGTGATGTCGACGGGTTCGGCCTCGGCGAGGCCTTTCTTGAAGTCGGCGCGTGCGCGCCCCAACGCGGTCGCGATGTTGGGCAGCTTGCCGACGCCGAACGTGAGCATCACGATCATCGCGATGAGCACGAGCTCGGTGATGTTGGGCATGAGGTCTCCTCGCATGGGGCGATGCGTCGACGTATTGGAACACAACCCCGGCGAGCGCGCGAGCGGGGAGGCGGCCTTCAGCGCCCCAACATCACGATGATGTCGTAAATCGCGTGCGTGTAGACGACCACGGCGAAGCCTCGCGTCCAGTAGATGAGGGCGAGCAACGCGCCGGCGAAGAACCGGAAGAGGAAGACGCCGAGCGTGAACGGGTCACCGAGCGCGCCGATGTGGTGGATCGCGCTGAAGACGAGGCTGGAGAGCACCACGGCGATGAGCGCGCTGATCCAGCGCGGCATGTCGGATGCGAAGCGCTTGAGGAACAGGAAGATTCCGCCCATGCCGATGAGCCGGAAGACGAGCTCCTCGTAGATGCCGGCGCCCAGGCTCAGCACGATTTTTTGGATCACGCCGTACTCCGCGGCGCCCGAGGCGCCGCTGGCGAGCAGGCTCCCCAGGCCGAGCGCGCTCATGAGCTGGAGGACCACCCCGCCGAAGAGGGACGCGTAGATCGTGGCCTCGACGAGCACGAACGGGAAGATCCGAGGCTCGAAGGAGCCACCTCGCCGGCGCACCACGACGATCCCGATGCAGAAGGCCACGAGGATCGCGGCGTTGACGCCCAGGTACACGAGGCGGTCTCCCCCGGAGACCGCCCACATCGCCGAGGTCATGAAGTCGACGCCGTTGCGCACGCCGTCGGTGGCGAGCACGCCGACCTGGTAGAGCACGAACAGCGGCAGCACGAGGATCATGCTCGTGAGCAGCTCCTTGCTCTGCTCGAGGTACGCCCGCACGCCGAAGTCGGCGGCGGCCGGGCTCGGGGACTTCTTGCTCTTCGTGTTCGACATGCGCGCTCCTTGACCAGTTCGCGGGGCGCGGGTGGCGCCTGCCACCCAGGGTAACGCCTGAGGCCGGGCTGGCCAAAGGCGAGCCCGCGAAAAAGGGTGCGCTCGCGTCTTACCTGTTCTATCTTGCCTCGAAGTCCCCGGCGTCTTGGAGTGGTGAAGATGTCCGATGAGAAACGCGATGGATTGGGCAAGCTCATCGAGGCGGCGTCGGGCGCTGCGCTCGACGACTTCGACTGGTCTGCGCCCACTCCCGAGGATGAGGACGTCGTAACGACCGTCCTCCACTTCGACGTCGGACCCAACACCTACGCGCTGCTGGGTGAGGACGTCCGCGAGATCGTCTTCGCGCCCAAGGTCACGCCCCTCCCCGGCGCGCCTTCCTACGTCAAGGGTGTCACGATCCACCGCCAGGAGGTCATCGGCGTGCTCGACCTGAACCGCTGGTTCCAGCTCGAGGCGCCGAAGTTTCGCGCCAAGCGCCTCATCATCGTCGAGCACGGCGGGATGGTCGCGGGCCTGCTCACGGGCGCGAACACGCAGATCGTGGAGTGGACGCGCGCGCACACGCGCGCGCACGGGCGCACGCACGCACGCACGCACGCGCGTGCACCCGGGCGCACGCACGCAC
>CAJXPN010000533.1 GCA_913058025.1 uncultured Myxococcales bacterium
AGATTTCTGCCTGTCTCGTGGGCTCGGAGATGTGTATAAGAGACAGGCCATGGCCCCTCCTCCTTCTTCTCCTCGTCCTGCGTGGGCGGGCCGCCGAAGGGCATGGAGGGGGACGCGGCCGCCTTGTCCTTCTTGTCGTCCTTCTTGTCGTCCTTCTCGGGCGGGTTCGTGGGCTTGAGCGCGAGGGTGTAGTAGTCGGCGTCGCCGGGGCACAAGCGAAGGTAGCGGTGCATGGGCGTGGAGGCGTCGAGCTCGCGCGCCTCGGGCGCGGTGTCGTTGTCCTCGAGTCGGTCGTCGCCAGCGGGGCAGGGCGCGTACTGATACAGCTCGAGGCCGTAGGCTCCCTCCTGCTCGGGGTCGGTCCCGGCCACGCGGATGGTGTAGGTGCCCGGCTCGATGACGTCCCAGACGCCCGCGGTGAGGACGCCCGACTCTGGGCGTCCGGTCTCGATGAGTCGGCCCTTCTCATCGCGGATCTCGAGCGAGAGCGACGGTGGCTCGGCGCCCTCCTCGTCTGCGGGTGCGACCTGGAGGTCCACGAAGAGCGTGTCCCCGAGCTCGAGGTCGACGGCGAACCAGTCCTCGTCCTCAGAGCACACGTGGAGCTCGTGCGCGCCGGCGGTCAGCGTCTTGGCGTCGGCGCGCGTGTCGTTGTCCTCGTGCTCGTCGTCGAGCGCCGAGCACGGCGGGACGGTGTCGATGCTCAGGTCGTAGGAGAACTCGAGCTCGTCGGCCGCGGCGACCTTGAGCAGGAGCCGGCCCGTGCCCATGAGCATCTCTTCGGTCACGAGCACGGTCGTGAGCGCGCGCGTCACGCGCTGCGTCTTCTTGTTCTTGGTGACGCCCCCCTTCTTCTTCCTGTCTGTGGCGTCCTCGAGCTGCGCGAAGCCCTGGTCGATGGAGACGACCTTCGCGCCGGAGCCGTCGAACAGCGCGATCTGGAGGTCCTCGGGGTTGGGGAGGAACGCGCGCTCGGGGTCGGGCTCGTCGCGCAGCGTCTCGAAGGTCGCCGACACGGTGACCTGCGCGCCCACGAGCGCGGGGATGGCGAACCAGTCGTCGTCGAGCCCGCACAACGTCTTGCCCTCGACCGAGGAGATGTCCTCGGGGGCGGAGGCGGTCTCGGCGGTGTCGTTGTCCTCGAGGTCGTCCTCGAGCTTGGCGCACGGCGGGTAGAGGCGCTGGAAGACGACCTCGAGGTTGCGCGAGGCCGCGACCCGGCGCTCCTCACCCATCAGCTCGGGGTGGCTCGCCCAGAGAGTCAGCGCGCTCTGGTAGGTCTCGTAGGACTCGCGCCACTTCTCCTCGCCAGCGAGCGCGAGGCCGAGGTTGTGTAGCGAGTCGAAGTGGAGCGTGGGGTCGTCGGTGTCGATGGCGCGGGCGAAGGCCTCGCGGGCGAGCTCGTGGTCGCCCGCGCCCAGGTGCGCGACGCCGAGGTCGAACTGGAGCTCGGGGGTCGTCGGGATCGCGGACTGCGCGCGCTCGTAGGATACGAGGGCGTCGTCGAAGCGCTCTTCGGCGACCGCGGAGTTGCCCGCTGCGACCTCGTCGACCTCCCCGCGGAAGGACTCCTGGCAGCCGGTGCCGACGAGCATGAGCGTGACGAGCGCGGCGGCGGAGGCGACCTTGATGCGCCGAGGCCTGGCGCGCTCACCCAGGAACATCGACGCGAGGAGGAGCAGCACGCCTGGGAAGAGGAACCACATGAACCTGTCCTGGTAGCGCTGCCGGAGCAGCGTCTCGAGCTCGCTCTTCTCGAGCGAGTTGATGTAGCGGATCAGCGAGTTGGCCACGGAGTTCTTTCCCTCGTAGGGGACGTAGATGCCGTTGGTGATCGTCGAGATCTCACGCAGCGTGGCGTCGTCGAGCCGGGTGTAGACGATCTCGCCGTCCGGGTCGCGCTTGTAGCCGGCGAGCGTGCCGTCGTCGCGCATGATCGGGATGCGGCTGCCCTGTGGAGATCCAAACCCCACGGTGACCACGTGGATTCCGGCCTCCTTGGCGCGCTTGGCGGTGCCGAGGGGGTCGGATTCGTGATCCTCGCCGTCGGTGATGAGCACGACGACCTGGGTCTTGGCCCGCTGAGACGTCGCGACCGGGCCGCCCAGGCCGTCGGACTGCTCCTCCTCCCCGCGCTTGCCAGTGAGCAGCTCGATGGCGTCGTCGAGCGCGAGGCCGACGGACGTGCCGCCCACGGGCATCTGCCCTGGGCGGAGCTTGCGCAGGTAGAACCGGAGCGCGCCGTAGTCGGTCGTCAGCGGGGACTGCGCGAAGCTGACCGCGGTGAAGATCACGAGCCCGACGCGGTCGCCGCCGAGCAGCTCGAGCGTGGTGGTGATCTCCTGCTTCGCGGCCTGGAGCCGATCGGGCGCCACGTCGCGCGCGAGCATCGAGGCGGAGAGGTCGAGCGCGAAGACGACATCGACGCCGGTCCGCTTGACCGGTCGCTCGATGCGCCCCCACTGAGGCTGCGCGAGCGCGAGGACGAACAGCGTGAGCGCGCCGATGAGCAGCGCCGCGCGGGCGGTCTGCCTGCGCCCCGAGCGCGACGTCGTCATCGCCTCGATCATCGCGCCGTCGCCCAGCCGAAGGTGCGCCGCGCGCCGCCACAGCGCGTAACCCAGCGCGAGCAGCTCGCACAGCGGCACGAGCGCCAGGTACGACAGCGCGTCCGGGTTGGCGAACTGCGCGTCCAGCGTGGGGACGACGTAGTAGAACGATCCGAGGGCCACGAGCGCCTGGACGACCATCGCGATCAGAATCCAGACGATCGAGGTGGGTTTGATGAGCGAAAGCATGCTCAACTCCTCGAGGTGGGATGCGTCATGGGAAGCTCCTGAACAACGTCGAACGTAGCGCGAGCGCGAGCGCGAGCAGCCCGATCGCCCACACGAGCAGCGGGTGGTAGAGCTCGCGGTACTCCACGTTCGTGGCGTCCTTGACCCGGCTGCGCTCGAACGTGTCGAGGATCCTGTGGAGCCCCTCGCGCAGCGCCTTGGCGTCGGTCGCGCGGTAGTAGCTCCCGCCAGTGGTCTTGGCGATCTCCTCGAGCAGCGCGGGGTTCACTGGGAGCTCGCGCTCGACGTAGCGGACCCTGCCCGTGAAGAGCTCCCGGCTGCCAGGCTCGAGCGTGACGCCCTCCTTGCCCACCAGGATCGGGAAGACCTTGATCCCCTCTTTCTTGGCGATGTCGGCGGCCTGGCGCGGGGAGATGTTCCCTCCGCGGCGGTCCCCGTCGGTGATCAGGATCACGATGCGCGTGCTCGCCTCCGAGTCGACGAGCCCCGCGATGGAGCGTCCCAGCGCGTTGCCGATCGCGGTCCCGGCGCCGTCGATGTCGTCGAGGCGCAGCCGGTCGAGCGTGTTCAGGATCGTGTTGTAGTCGAGCGTGAGTGGGAACTGGAGGTACGCGTCGCGGGCGAAGACGACCATCCCCATGCGGTCGTAGGCGCGCGAGCCGATGAACTCCTTGAGCGTGGACACGGCGTACTCGAACCGGTTGATCGGCGAGCGACCGCTGGAGACCACGGTGTTGAGTTCGGCGCGCGTCATGTCGATGCCGCGCATCGACCCGGACATGTCCAGCGCGAGGTAGATGTCGATGCCCTCGACCTCGACCTCCTCGGCCACGACCGTCTGGGGCCGCGAGAGGGCCACGACGCAGAGCCCGGCGGCGATCAGGATGAGCAGGTCGGGCAGCGGCTCGAGCCGCGCTCGCCAGGTCGTGCGCTGCGCGCCGAGCAGGTCCACGCGCGAGAAGATCAGCGACGCCTTCCGGCCCGCGGCCATCCTCGGCACGAACCGAAGCGCAAACCAGATGGGAAGCAGCCCGAGCAGCGCGAGCGCCCATGGGTGCGCGAAGTGTACGCCTGAGAGCATCACTCCTCCTCTGACAGGGACTCACCGCGCGCGAGCCGCGCGGCCTCTTCGAACGAGAACCCACCCATCGCCGTCGCGCCCAGGGCCGCGGCGGCCTCGTGCTCGGCGGTCGCCTCGGCGTCGGGCTCGTCCGTGGGCGTGTCCTCCTGGACCTCTCCGCCCTCCGGGGGCTTCTCCAGGGGGACGTGCCGCGTGAGCTCGACGAAGCTGAACGCCCGGCGCAGCGACGACTCGGCCTCGGACTGCTCCGGGGTGTAGCCGGCGAACTTGACCCGGTCGCAGTGATCGAGCCATGCGCGCACGTCCTCGGGCGCGAGCCCGGCCGGCCATGAGACCCCGGTCAGGCTGTCCATGATCTCGGTCGTCGTGAACTCGGTGCCCGGGAAGTCGTAGCGTTTGCCCATGTAGTCGCGCACGGTCTCCGAGAGCTGGATGTAGAACAGCACGAACTCGGGCCGCGTGGTCAGCTCCTGGGCTGTCTCTTATACACATCTGACGCTGCCGACGATCTACTCTGTGTAG
>CAJXPN010000534.1 GCA_913058025.1 uncultured Myxococcales bacterium
TCGACGACTGCCTGCCCGACCTCGACCTCGGCGCCCTCGACGGCGCCGCCGCCCTCCACGTCGCGCCAGATCCCCTCGCCTTCGGCGACCCACTCGTCATCGAGGTCTACGACGTCAACGGCGTGCTCAAGGGTCGCGTCGACACGTTCGAGCGCGGCGCGCTCTTCCAGAACGTCTTCTACCCACCCGGATCCCCCCTCGCGGCGCTCTCCGAGGGCTGGGGCCTGAAGCGCCAGACGCCCAGGCTCAGGCGGTTCCTGGGCATCGGGCAGACCTTGCTCGAGCCCGCGGATCCAGCCGTCTGGGCATCCCACTACACGCGCCGCCCGCTCACCTTCGACTACGAACGCGAGGAGTACCGCGTCGGCGCGACGAACGCGCTCTTCGTGGGCACGCTGGGGGACCAGACCGTGCCCATCTCGGCGAGCATCGGGCTCGCGCGCTCGGCCGGCTACCTGTCCACCACGACCGAGGACGCGCGCTACGGGATGACCCCGAACCAACACCTCGTCCAGTCCTACGTGTACGAGGGCGTCTCGGGGCTCGACCGCTACCCCGACCACGAGGACATGCTCTTCGACCCGGACGATCTCGATCGCGGCGCGTTCCGCTCGAGCCGCGACGGCCGCGCCTCACCCGAGGCCGAATCGCCCCTGCGCGCAGACGTCCACACCGGCTACTACGATGGCGTGAGCGGGCTTCGCTTGCCCTACCTCGACGAGCGCGGCGAGCACACGTTCAACGTGCCCAACCCCGAGATGCCCTTCGACATCCACGCGTTCATGCTCAACCAGGTCGGGTGGTACCTCGCCACGGGCGGAACGAAGCTCTCGGACGACCCTTGTCTCGCCGACGCACTCGACATGAGCGACTGCGCGTTCTACGACAGGGCGTCTTTCAAGCCGAGCTTCCCGCTCGGGCCGGCGCGTTGACGCGCCACCACACGACCCAAGTGAACAGGCGACCACGATGGACATGGCCGAGCGCGGCATCTACTGCAACCGAACGCTCAACCTCCGGTCGATTCGAGCGATCGGGTACGACATGGACTACACCCTCGTGCACTACAACGTGGACGAATGGGAGGGACAAGCCTACGCCCACGTCCGCGCCAAGCTCATCGCGCGCGGCTGGCCCGTCGAGGGTCTCGTGTACGAGCCGACCCGCGTGATGCGCGGGCTCGTGATCGACACGAAGCTCGGTAACACCATCAAGATCAACAGGTTCGGGTACGTCAAGAACGCCCACCACGGCACCGAAGCTCTCGACTACTCGCTCACGAGACGCGCCTATACGCGCACGATCGTCGACCTCGCGGAGTCCCGCTGGCGGTTCCTGAACACGCTCTTCGCCATCTCCGAGGCGTGCATCTACGCCCAGCTCGTGGACCTGTTCGACGCCGGCGCCATCGAAGACCCCGAGGTCAGGAGTTACCGCGACCTCTACGAGGCCGTCCGAGGCGCGCTCGACGCCGCCCACATCGAGGGCGAGCTCAAGGCCGAGATCATGGCCAACCCGGAGCGCTACATCGAACTCGACGAGGAGATGCCGCTGGCGCTGCTCGACCAGAAGGCCTCGGGCAAGAGGCTCGTGCTCATCACGAACTCGGGGTGGCCCTACACCAAGTTCATGATGGCCTACGCGTTCGACCGCTTCCTCCCCGAGGGTGTGACCTGGCGAGACCTCTTCGAGGTCGCCGTCGTCGCCTCGCGCAAGCCCGTGTTCTTCACCCGAAACGAGCCAATGTACCTCGTCGAGGACGAGGACAAGGGGCTGCTCGCGCCCGCGCGCTCGATGGTGAAGGGGCGCGTCTACCACGGCGGCTGCGCGCGCAGAGTCGAGGATTACCTGGGCTGCTCGGGTGACCACATCCTCTACGTCGGCGACCACGTCTTCACCGACGTCCACGTCTCCAAGCAGATCCTGCGGTGGCGCACCGCGTTGATCCTGCGCGAGCTCGAGGACGAGATCGGCGCGCTGCGCGAGAACGTCTCGCTCCAGCACGAGCTCGCTGAGAAGATGAAGCTCAAGGTCCGCCTCGAGGACGAGTTCTCCGAGGTGCGCCTGGACCTCCAGCGCATCCGCGACGGCTACGGCCCGCGCTCGGACTCCGACCCCGAGGAGCTCAAGCTCGAGCTCGCGCGCCGCCGTGAAGAGCTCGTCGCGCTCGACGCGACGATCGCACCGCTCGCCATACGCGACGCCACGAGCTTCAACACGCTCTGGGGTCACCTGCTCCGCGCAGGCAAGGACAAGTCCCACCTGACCCGCCAGATCGAGAGCTACGCCGACATCTACACCTCGCGCGTCTCGAACTTCCTCAAGTACACACCCTTCATGTTCTTCCGTGGCTCCCGCGGGAGCCTGCCCCACGACCAGGACTGATTGATGTCTGATCGCTCCACCCACCGCGTCCTCTCCGCATCGCTCATGGCGCTCACGCTGCTCGCCGTCTCTCCCGAGGCCGAGGCCGGGGTGCGCGAGTCCGGAAAGCTCGGGATCGGCGTCGGCGCGGGCACGCTCTCACGTGGGTTCTCGCTCAAGTACTTCCTCGCCCAGGACCTCGCAGTGCAGGCGGTCGTGGGCGTCTACGGCTACGGCTACGGCGACTGCTGGGTCTACTACCAGGGCCGATGCTACTCCGACCGACGCCGCGGCCAGGAGTTCGCGGTCGGCGCGGACCTGCTCTCGGAGCGCCCCGACATCTTCTCCAACGGCGCGATCTCCGTGGCCTGGAACGTCGGCGGCGGGCTCGGCCTCGGGCTCCCTCGCTCATCCGACATCGGCATCTCCGTGTCGCTGGTCGCGGGGCTCGAGATCAACATCGACGCGGCGCCCATCGACATCGTGCTCGAGTACAGGCCAACGTTGTTCGTCTCACCGGGAGCCGGCTTCGACTACACCTACTTCACCGGCCACATCCGCTACTACTTCTGAGCCGACCATGACCAACGCCGCGACAACCAGGCGGACCTCCTCATCCTCGGTGGGCGCCCTCGCGGCGCGGGTCGCGCTCGGCTGGACGATCGATCGCCCCGCCCTGCTCTCCGCCCGCCTGGGGCTCGAGCTGCTGTCTCTGGCCGCCGCGCTCTCCATGAGCGCCGGCGCGTGCGCCGCGTTCGCGATCACCTCGGGCGCGGTCGCGGACGCGCTCGCCTGGGGTGAGTACTCGGATCGCGCGGCCGACGCGCCCAGGCGCCCGCTGGCGGCGCTGCTCGGGGAGTGGTTCGCGCGCGCGCTCGGGTGGCGCGCGCTGCGCGCGCTCATTCGCGTCGCCGTCGCCGTCGCGTTCGGCGCGATGTACGTCGCCGCGTTGACGCTCCCGGCGAAGCTCTCGGGTGCTCCCGTGCTGGCGGCCTCGTTGACCTCGCTGATGTACGCCTCGGCGATGGTCTGGGCCGCGCTCACGCTCGCGGCAGTCGAGATCGCCCCGGCGGGCGCGATCGCGCACGACCTGGACCTCGGAGAGTCGCTCCTGTGGGGAGCCGAGCAAGTCGTCACGCGACCGGTCACCTACTACCGGGCGCTCATCGTGAGCACGGTGGTGATGCTCCCGGGGATCGCGCTCGCGGTGCTCGCGGCCCTCGCCGTCGGGACCTCGAACCTCTACGTCTCACTCCAGCTCACGAGCCAGCTCGCCGCGCTCACTGGCGGGTGCGCGCTCGCGCTCGCGTTCCGCGGCGCGAGCGTCGCGATCGCCACGGGCGCGCTCGTCGACCCCGACGACAGCTCCCAGGACGGGCTCTCGCGCATCCTCCCTTCCGAGGGCGCAGACGCGCACCTCATCAGCCTCTCATCGTTGCGCTCGAGCCTGGGACCGTCCACGCTCGACGAAGAGGAGTGAGGCGAATTGCAATCCGACACACAGCGCCTACAATGAGAGCCCTGAGGTCACAGCAGAGCCAGCACGATGATCCCTGATTACCTCATCTACGACGAGCTGAAACGTCGCCGAGCAGAGCGCGAACGCGACCAGCGTGTCCAGCTCGAGGTGCCGCTCTACCGCCCGCGTATGCCCATCTCCGAGCCCCCTCGGGACGACGATGACGCCTACGAGGACTCGGAAGACCGCGGCGTCTTCATCATCGACATCAACGATCTGTTCGACGACGAAGAGGACGAGGATTGAGCCGACGCGCTCTCCTGCCCATTCTTTCGCGTCACGACGTCCCTACCTGTTGCGACCGGACCACCCCGTGGGCTACACCAGTTGCACTGATTGATACGTACGCTTGAGAGGAGGCGAAGTTGAGCGAGCAGGTCTTCGGCGAGTCGTGGCGCACCGTGCTCGACGAGCTCGGCGTGGAAGTAGCGCGCACTGGTGTCCCGGTAGGCGAGCAGGTGGAGTGCTGTCTCTTATACACATCTCCGAGCCCACGAGACAGGCAGAAATCTCGTA
>CAJXPN010000535.1 GCA_913058025.1 uncultured Myxococcales bacterium
ACCTCGCACCGCTGCCAGCCCGCGGCGCCCGGGCTGATGCGCGTGGCGGATCACATCGTCGTGATGTCCCCGAGGCACTCCCGCTCGCTCGTGCAGCAGGACCACACGATCGCGCCCAAGCTCGTCGAGCTGTGGAGGTTCGCCCCCGGCGAGCCGTTGGAGTCGATCTCGGACCCGGTGGGGCAGGACTACGACACGTTCGTGGCCTGCAGGGACCTCATCACGGCGTGCCTCGAGGCGTGGATGGACACGCTCGTGTGACGTGGTTCACGCGGTGCCGAGGGTCAACTCTCGGCTTGCGAGCTCGTGGCGTATCGACTGAGGAAGGCGGCGGAGCGTCGCGCTCCGGAGCGTGAGCGACTCCAGTCGTGCGATGACCGGGTTGTCCAGCAGGGTTCGCAGGACCGACGCGTCACAGACCTCTGCCTTTCGCATGTCGACGTGGGTGACGCGCTCGAGGTTCGTGGCCTGGAACAGCAGCTCGAGGCCCTTCGTCGTGGTCTGGTGTCCCACGAAGTGGATCGCGGTCGCGAACTCGAGCTGCTTGACCTCGCGGCCGAGCATCGCACGATGCAGCCAGGTGTGGGTCGCGTAGCGCCGCACGGACGTCGGCCAACGCTCGATGTGGTGGCGCAGGTAGGGGAGCACTGATTCGGCCATCTCGCCCCGCCCCCACTGGTCCTCATAGCGGTCCAGGACGCCGCACAGCATGCGCCAGTTTGAGAAGGAGGGGGAGAGGACCAGGCTTCGAAGCTGGCCGAACTGGATCTCGATGCTCACGCGGGCCTCCTGTGTGGGACCGCGCGTCAACGGCGCCCAGCGTCGGATTTGTTCCAACGCCGGGCGGGGTTCAGGGGGAGGCGATGAGCGGGGCGATGATCTTGCCGCCGATGATCCTGCGCTCGATCGCCTCGTCTGGGACTCCGATGATCGTCGCCAGCGTCTTGGACGTGGCCTCGAGCGACTCGTTCTTGGGGATGTCGCCGCCGGCGACGCCGGCGCCGGTGGCGGAGTCGATGTCGGTGGCGCCGATGTCGTTGCCCGAGGGCTCGAGGCCGCCGTAGACGCCCGCGCCCACGCCCGCGCCGGTGATCATCATGGCGTGGTGGTTGAGGTTGTGGTCGCGGCCCTCGGTGTTCTTCTTCTTCAGAGTGCGGCCGAAGACGTTGAGGTTGGCCACGACGAGCTGGTCGCGCAGCGGCGAGTTCTCGAGCTCGTCGTAGAACGTCTTCAGGGTCTGGAGCGCGGCGACGGTCTCGTCGGCCTCCTTGATGAGGTCGGCGTCGAAATGGCTGTCACCGCCGAAGGGGATGTGGACGGTGGCCACCGACGTCAGCCGCATCATGAAGAGCGTGAGCGCGGCGCGCAGCTGGTTGATCGGGTCGTTGTTCTCGATCGCCGAGAAGCGCTCGACGAGCGTGGAGTCGAGCTGCTCGACCTGGCGACGCGACGTGACGTACCTGTCGATCCAGGCGACCTGCGAGCGTGATCCGTCCTTCTTGGCGAGCGCGTAGAGTTCGTCGATGGCGCCAGCGCGAATCTCGGCGAGCTCGAGCCCGCGTCCCTCTGGGGCGGCGAAGATCTCGGCGAGCGTGGACGGCTGGATCGATTGGAGCTGGGCGCCGCGGAAGGAGAGGCTGTTGCGTCCCAACGCGACGGGCTCTTCCTGGATCGTGCCCAGGAGCGGCGTCATCTCCGAGGAGATGAGCGAGGCGATGTGCTCGGTGCCGTTGCCCTCGTCGTTCTTGGCGCTGCCGACCAGGCCCATGACCTTCTGATACTGGGGGTGGGCGTTCTGGTAGGTCCTGTGGTGGACGAACGCCGTGCGGTCGAGGACCCACTGGGGCAGCGAAGCCCAAGGCCTCGCTGCGCTGGTGTCGACCGCGCCCAGGCGCATGGCCGTCTCGGTCATGGTGGCCTGCGGGTTGTTCACGACCCCGTCCCCGCCGTACATCCCGGGGACGTTGGCGTTGAACGGGTCGCCAAGGTTGCTCGTGATGAGGAGCAGGAACTTGGGAGAGGCGGGCTCCGCGGCCCACACGCGCGTGTCGGTGAGTCCGTGGGTGAACGCCCACGTGGGCAGGCCCGTGGCGATGGACTTCAGCCCCACCATCCCCGTCCCCAGAATCGCCGCCTTGAGCGCGTCGCGCCTGTTCGTCTTCATGTCGTACCTCGTTGTGCTTGGCGTCTGGGTTTCAGAAGTCGATGGATGCGACGAAGGGTGAGCTGCACGCGACCGCGAAGGCCGTCCTGAGCCGCTCGGTCGCTCCCGAGCCCGCGTCGTCGGCGTCCGCGACGACCTGAGCGAGGCTGGCTCGCGCGGGTATGTGTCGAGGATCTCCAGGCGGCAGCCCCATGAGTTGGGTCACCAGGAAGTCGAGTGAGGTCTCCATCTCGGCAGACACGAGCGGGGAGGAGTCCCTGTCGACGACGTTGAGGGCGACCTTCTGGCAGAACGCGTCGAGCGTGGCCGCGTAGAAGAGCGAGGGCGCCGCGGGCTGGTTGGGCACCGTGCCCCCGCGCGACCATGAGTCCAGGGGGAGCGTCCGGGCGAGCGTGCTGGCGCGGGAGCGGTTGTTCGAGCAGACGTTCTCGACGCCGAGCCTGTTCGCGAGCGTGGCGCACAGGTGGCGCTGGCGCGTGACCGAAGGCGGCGCGAGCTCACGCTCGTAGGAGCCCTCGCAGCGTGAGCCCGTGACGAGGGGAGAGGAGAAGAGCTCGACGACGAGCGTCTCGAAGTCGAGGTTCGAGCCCTCGAAGGCCGCGACGATCCGCTTGAACTCGGGGTCTGCCGGGTCGCACTCCTGAGAGTTGGCGAAGTAACACAGCTTCTGCGCCCAGCCCTCGGCGAAGTGCGGGTGCTCGGCGATGTGGCGCCCCAGGTCGTGGAGCGTGTCGCCCGCGCCCGTGTGCCCCTGGAAGCTGAACGACGCCACCATCGGCTCCTGGTTCGCCGCGGTGACCGGCTTGTAGAAGGGGTAGGTGAAGTCGCGGGCGTAGAAGTTACGCATGGGGTCGAGGTTCTTGTGGCAGCCATAGCACGAGGTGTCGGGGGCGGCGTGGTCCGCGGCCAGGCCCTCGTCGCCCAGCGGCGTCGTCACGTCCATGTCCTCGAACGCCAGCCCCGTCCCCACGATCAGCGTCTGCTGCGTGGTCACCCTGAAGCTGTTGTCCTCGTTGGTCTCCCAGCCCGCCAGGAACGCCGGAGAGCTGAAGAAGCCGTTGCGGCGGACCCGCAGCGCGAGCGTGTCCTGGCCGCGAAGCGCCACCGGGTCGACCGCGAGCAAGGGGTCGGGCGAGTCGTCGTGCGTGATCGTGACCTCGCGCCAGTCGTTGAAGTCGGACGGCTGGAAGAGCTCGATGCCGAGCGGGCAGCGGATGGGGGAGGTGTTCCCTGTTAGGGCGTTGACGACCTCGAACCACTGGCGGCTCACGTCGGTGTCGCCGCGGGCCATGAAGTGGAAGGAGTAGGGCTGCGCGTCGCAGTCGAGGTTGTTCCCTCCCACGGTCTTTGGCTCACCCAACCTGGGCGCGTAGAAGGTCATGTTCCGGATCTGGATGGCGGCTGGCGTGTTCTCGTCGTAGGTGACGCCGTCCTTGACGTAGGGGTCCTTGTAGAACTCCGGAACGAGCCCCGCGTCGTCGCCGGGGCTGATCTCGGTGGCGATGAGGAAGCTCATCATCGCCGTGGTCATCTGCCAGGTCGTCGTGTTGGCGATGGTGTTGAACGGGCGACCTTCGTCGATGATGTGGAGCACGGTCCTGACGAACGAGTCGCGCACGTTGGCGCGCAGCTCGGCGCGCATCCGCGACTGGCCGGACCTGTCGCGGATCTGTGCGCCGAGGTGGTTGTCGGTCTCCGGGACCTGCTGGAGCGCGTGCCGGAAGAAGCCCGCGATCTTGGAGTCGAACTCGGGGGTCTCTATCCACTCGGAGACGAGGACCGGCATGACGGCCTCGGGGTCTTCCTCCAGGCGGTCGAGCTCGCCCTGGGTGGGCGCGAGGCCGGTCAGCAGGTTCTTCACGCGTCGGATGTAGACGTGCGTCGGGACGATGTCGTCGACCTCACAGGTCGCCACGTCGCCGCCGTCTTCCCACGGGTTGAAGCTGGTCTCGGGCACCGGACCTTGTGGCTCGCCGGGCTCACCAGGCTCACCAGGCTCACCGGGCTCGCCGGGTTGGTTGTTTTCGGGCTCGATCGTACCCTGTTCGTCTTCTGGTGAGGTGGACTCGGAGCTCAACGTCCCCGTGCATCCTCCCAGCATCAGCAGCAGCGCGCCGCATGTCAGCGTGGTCTTGTTCATGGCGCCATTCCCGTGTCCAGCCATCTCTCGATGGTGTTCTGTGACTGTCTCTTATACACATCTGACGCTGCCGACGATCTACTCTGTGTAGA
>CAJXPN010000536.1 GCA_913058025.1 uncultured Myxococcales bacterium
CGAGATTTCTGCCTGTCTCGTGGGCTCGGAGATGTGTATAAGAGACAGGGCCTACCTCACCCGCGGCATCATCGAGGAGCTGCCCGGCCTGTTCGCCGCCGCGCGCGCCGACGACGACCTCGAGCGTGGGCAGGGGGACGAGGCGAGCCGCGACGATGGCGTCATCGACATGTGAAGTCGGTCACACGTGACGGCTGACACGTGAAGAGTGGTGGAGGCCGCGCGCGGCCTCCTCTCACTCAGGGCTTCGCCCCGAGCAGGACGTCCAGGTCGAACACGCCCGCGCTGATGAGCTCGGAGCTCCCGCGCGTGTAGAAGTTGAACGGCTCGAAGCTCAGGCGCTCGTCGTCGTCGAACGTCCACGAGTAGACCCACTCGATGTGCTCCGGTGAGACCGCCCCGGCGAGCGCGTAGCCCACGACGTAGATCTCGGGCTCGCCCAACCCGCTGAAGATCGACCCGTTGGCCACGTCGACGATGTCGGGGACGAAGCGCTCGAGCAACGCTCCCTTGTGCTCGGCGACCGTGCGCAGGTCGAGGGATCGATCCTCCCCCACCAGGATGAGGTTGGCGTGGTCGCCGACCCGACTGCCACCGAACATGAGCGCGCTGGCGCGGTCGAGGTCGGCGAACCTCTCGGAGACCTTCAGGAACTCCTCGTACACCAAGCCAAAGCGCCTCGCGTTGTCCTCGATGTCGTCGTCGACGTCGCCGCGCTTGTCCTCGAGGTCCTCGTTGGTGCGGCGCGTACTCATGACGCGGAGCGCGCGCTCGAGCGAGGCCATGAAGCGCTCTGCACCTCCGGGCTCCATGAGCTGCTGGACGCCGTCGTGGGCGATGCGGAGCTCGCTGACGACCTGACCGTCAGGCGCGACGTTCTCGCCCGCGTCGTAGCCAGCGCTGGCGACCGTGATCTCGAACTCGACGAGCTCGCGCACGAGCTCGGCGCCCTGGGCGCCTCCCTCACCGAAGCCCGGACGCACCGCGCCGAACTCGATGACGCGATCGATCTCGGCGCGCGCCTGGTTCGCCATCCCCTGGACGCTGGGGCTCAGCGGCGTCTCGAGCAGGCAGTCCCTGTAGGTGCGACGCTGACCAAAGGACGCGTCCTGGCCCGGGTCACGGCACGCGTCGTCGGCGGCGTTGCCCACGGCGTCGACGGCGTCGGCCAGTACGAGCATCGCGTCCTCGGTCACGAGCGTGGCCAACACCGAGTTCGTGTGATCGAGGATCTCGTCCCGAGAGAACGTCTCCTGACCCTCCCTCATGATGTGGCGCACGTTGACCTGACCGCGCACGTCCACGCCCTCGCGCTGCTCGATGGACACGAGCGTGCGCCAGCTCGACTCGCGATCAGTGAAGAAGAAGCCGCGCTTGTCCTCGAGCTCCGTGAACAGAAGGGTCTGCGAGCCCTCCTCGGTGTCGACCGTGATCTGACCGGTGTCGAACCCGTTCTCGATGTAGAACCGCATGCTCAGGAAGTTGAACCCCGCCTTGAAATCGTGGTGGTGGTACTCCTTGGTCATGTCGATGAGCTGCGTGACGCCGCGCTCACCCTGGCGCGAGAGCGCCTGGGCGAGCCTCATGTCACCGCGCACGAGCTGCGCGAGCGCCTGCTCGACGTCGGCGCCGCTCGCCTCACCGAGATCGACGACGAAGCGCGCCACGCGCAGGCGGCCCTCCTCGTCCGACGCGCCGATGCTCGCGCGCACGTCGATGTGCTTCTGGAGCTGGCTGCGGATGGCGTCGTTGGCCAACTTGCCCAACCCGACGCGGGTCACCCCCAGGTCGACCTGGACGTTCGGGATCGCGTCCACGCCGAAGCCCGGCTCGAGCGCGGCCTCCAGCGAACGAATGCGCGCGCCGCTCATGCCCACGTCGACGAAGAGCTCGTCGCCCTCACCTCGCACGAACTGGACATCGAGCTTACCCTCGAGCGAGGCGCGAGCCGCCAGGCTCAACCGCGCGTGGACGGTCAACGCGGTACCAAGGGACGCGAGCAGGAACGGGACCCCGGCGCCCACGTTCAGGCCGAGGCCCCCCTCGGCGCGCATCGCCACGGACTCACCCGGCGACAGCCTCCGGTAATCCTCGATGGAGCGCGGGAGCACGAACCCGCGCGCAGCGCGCGCCGCCTCGAGCGGCTGCCGCAGGAGCGAGTCGACGCGCGCGTCGTCGTCGAACCTCGAGACGGCGATCGCCTCGATGGTCGCGCTCGAGTCGAACCCGACGCGCCCGACGGCGTCGCCGCCCTTCATGTTGAAGTCGTGCCCGAGGTTCGCGCCGATGATGAAGCGCGACTCGGCGTACATGGAGGACTCACGCGTCGCCACCGAGCGCCGCATCTCCACCACGCGCGCGGCGAAGTCGCGCTCGCCCAGGCGGCTCGTGAGCCCTGCGCTCAATGCTCCGAGGTCCTCCACGACGACCTCACCGAGGACCTCCTCGCGCGCGCCGTAGAGCGTGGTCTCTCCGATCTCGATCCTGGCGTAGTCGGTGACCGAGAGCGCGTCGTTGAGCGCGTCGGTCGCGTGCGGCGCGGCCAGAGAGACGAGGTCGTCCAGGTCGACGTCCTTCATGTCCTCGAAGAGGTCGGCGACGGCGCCGAACCCGTCGCACTTGCCTTGGCACGGCTCGACCTTGATGACCATGGCGTCGTCCAGACCAGGCTCCGCGGTGTCCCCACCACACGCGAACATCGAGAGCGACGCCACCGCCAACAACGCACCACGAACCACGACACGAGAACGCACCATCCCAAACCTCCACGGCGGCGCGCCAGAGCGCCGCAACCTCATCAAACACCGAGCGAATTCTCAATCCATGTCATGTCAGCCGACCGGGTGTCAACGCCGCACGTTCAGGCGTCGGGACCGACCGTTCGGTCACCCGCTGCCGTGAGCCCTCCGCCCGGCTCGGCCGTGGTGAGCTCCCCTCCTGGTCGCTCCTCGCGCGCGAGCTCGACGCCGCCGGCGACCTCGCTGGCGTCCAGGAGCGCCCGACGTTCGCGCACGATGCGCCGGCGCGCGATCCCCTTGCGACCCTCCGCGACCGCGGAGTCGGTGAGCACCAGCACCCCCATGATGCACACGACGACGACGAGGCAGGCCGCGTACACCCCGAGCCCCATGAAGAGCGCGACCTTCATCGACTTCGTGAAGAAGAGGGCGAGCAGCGAGAGGAGCCCGGCGACCGCCGTGGGCAGCGTGGCCACGACGACGAGCGCGGGGCGCCGGTTCCGCCGCCAGACCTGCATCGCGCCCCGCCCCTCCACGCGTCTGCGTTCTCGTTCGAGCTGCCGGGCTCGCTTGAGCGTCTTGACCTTGCTCAGGCCCTTCTCATCACTCATTCATGTACCGTCCTGCTCACACGAGCGAGCTCTGTCCCTCGTCCTCGAGGCCGCCGATGAGCGCCCGCACCTCGTCGATGAAGCGCTCGCGGTCGGCGCCCTCGCGGATGTCTGCGTCCGTCACGTCGAACTCGAGCACGCGCAATCCATACTTCGCGCGAGCGACCTGGGCGAAGTTCTCGTAGTAGCCGTTGAGTCCCTTGAGGAAACCACTCGTGATTCCGCTCTCTTCCGTTCGCCCGCGCGCGGCGATGCGTCGCAGCAGGACGTTGACGTCGGGCGTGTGGAGCAGCACGAGCGCGTCAGGCTGGCGCGCCGTCGCGTTCAGGCGCTGGAAGTAGTCGTAGTAGAGCGCGAGCTCGTCGTCGGTCATGTTGCCGAGGCCGTGGAGGTACTTCGCGAAGACCTCGGGATCCTCGATGAGCGAGCGATCCTGCACGCACCCAGCCCTGGCGCGCGCGATGTCGGCCTGGTGCTCGATCCTCTTGATGAGGAACTCCATCTGGAGCGTGAAGCTCCACCTCGCCATCTCCTTGTAATATGGCCCGAGGAACCGGTTCTCGACGACCGGCTCGCGGTAGAGCTCGTGGCCGAACGCCGCGGAGATGGTCTGAGCGGCGGTGGTCTTGCCTGCGCCGATGTTTCCGGCGAGTGCGATGAACGGTGCGCGTGCGGACATGTCGATGCTCCTCGAGGTGATCGCGAGGCCGACACTCTGCCCCACCAGACGAACCCGTGACAAGCACCCAGGGTGTGCGTAGACTCCCGCGCGCTCGCCCCCACCGCCCGCGAGGCTCACCTTGGCGCACGTCCTCAAAGATCGAGGCTACCTCGCCGTGGCCGTCGCCTACGGCGCGCTGCTCGCGGGCGCGTACGGCTGGACGCTCATGCCCAGGTACCTCGAGGGGATCGGCTGGAGCGGCGAGGAGATCGGCGCGCTCTTCAGCGCGCGCAAGGTCTGCTCGACCACGCTGCTCGGGGTGTGGGCGATGCTCGCCGACCGCACCGGCGCCTCGCGCAAGCTCACGATCATCCAGCTC
>CAJXPN010000537.1 GCA_913058025.1 uncultured Myxococcales bacterium
CGCGCCACCCCCGCCACCGTGACGCTGCGCGCCTCGCTCGACGGCCGCGCCCCCGAGGACCTCCACGCGCTCTCGGGCGGCCGCTGGGTCACCTCGTGGCGCCCTCCCTCATTGCACCGGCTGTTCGCCGTGCGTGGCGAGGACCTCGGGCTCCTCGCGTTCCTGAGCCACGACCTCTGTCTGGAGCTCGGCGACGCCATCACGGGCGCCCCCAAGTGGGAGACCGTCGAGCTCACCGGGCGCATCATCAAGTTCGTCTGGATCGACGTGTTCGCGCTGCTCGGTGACGACGGCGAGCAGCGGGCCAGGGACCTCTTCGACGCCGCCGCGAGCGTCCTGAAGCAACTCCCCGAGCGCTACGACGCGCCCGCGCTGCTCGCCGAGCGCGCGGCGAGCGCCCGTGAGCCCGACGAGGTCCGCTGGCGCGCGGGCCGCGCGCTGTTCGAGACGTTCTGGAAGACCCCCGAGCTCGAGTCCTTCGTCGGCCGCGCCGCCCACATGGACGACACGGCGCAGATGATGTGCGCGCTCTGGGGCGTCTACCTCGCCGTCGACCTGACCGACGACGCGCGCGTCGACCTGCTCGTGCGCGCCCGCGGCGTCTCCCAGGTCTCTGGAGACGCCGACGACGCGCTCGCGAGCCAGTACGGTTGGAGCGCGCTCATGGACGCGCGCCTCCCCGAGGCCCTCCGCCTGCGCGCCGCCAGGCGCGCGCTCACCTCGCCCGGAGCCCCCGACGAGCCCTACCTCATCGACGCGGCGCTCTCCGAGCTCCTCCTCGACGACGCCCCCGACACCCCACGCGGAGACGCGCTCCTCGGGCCGCTCATGATCGGCGGCTGGCGCCCCGAGGAGCGCGCCATGACCGCGCTCGCGCGCGGCGGCGACGCGCGCCTCAAGAAGGCGCTCGTCAAGCAACTCCAGCGCCTCGGCGCGCGCCCCGAGGACGCCCCCGCGCTCGTCGAGCTCGCCGGCGCCGGCGTCTCCGGCGCCAGGGAGCTCCTCGAGTCCCTACGCGGCGGCGGCGCCCACGGGATGCTCTCGCTCAGCTCGGACGACTCCGCCCGCGGCGGCCTGTCGCAGTCCACCGGGCGAGGCGGCCTCACGCAAACCGACGACGACTCATGATCCCGTTGTTCATTGGGTTGATGGCCTGCGTGGTGGCGGTCGTCTTGTTACTGACACTATCCTCGGCCAGTGAGATCAGGAATCTCATCGAGAGCGGACCCCAGACCCGTGAGGCGTTGGCCAGAGCGTTGGGGATGACGCTCACCTCATCGCGTTCGCCGTCGGTGCTCCTCTTCGATGGTGAGGTGGCAGGCGAGCGCGCGTTGCTTTGCATCAACGCCATGAGCTGGGGCGAGACGAACGTGTCGTCATGGAGAATCAGCTCGGTCACACTCGAGCTCTTCGCCTCCTCGACGGGCGCGTTCACGTTCACCTCTATGGTGAACGAATCCACTGACGAGACCTCGGCAAGGTCTTCGATCCCTGAAATCACGCGCGAGCACGTCTTTCATGGTTCTGAAGAGGACGCGCTGGTGTTCTTCGATACCGAGGTTCGTGACGCCATGAACGGTCTGTGGGCCCACGACTCGAGCCCGCAGTATCACAGCGATAAGGTGCCATTGGTGTGGAATGACGTGCGGATCGACGAGTCGATCCAGGTTCACTGCGTGTCGATACCCTCGCCTCACATGATGTTCCAGTTGGTCCGTGACTGGCCGGAACTCCTCGCCAGGGTCGAGGCGCTCGTGCACGCCTTGTCTGGACACACGTACATGCCAGCGAGTCTCCTCGAGCGCCTCATGGACGATGATGAGACGCTCGAGATCCGCGTGCACGCCGCGCTGATGTTGTTGTTCGAGCACCCCGAGAGCGAGGCCACGCAGCAGATGCGCGCCATGGGTGAGTTACTCCCGGCGCGGGTCGGCGTGTTGTGTGCGATGTCTCCGTTCCCCGAAGGCACGACCTACGCGCCTTTGAAGCGCCTGCTCTCGTCCGACTTCTCGGGCCTCGAGTTCGGAGAATGGCTCGGTCAGCGCTTCCCTCATGATGCGCCCGTTGGTTCGAAGGACCCCGTCAGCGCACGCGCGGAGGTGTTCGACGCGCTCCCCGAGACCATGAAGATGCAGTTGGCCGTTCATGACCACGACACCCTCTTCGTCATGGACGCGACGGTGCGCCTGGCGCTGGTGCGCGGGGCGTATCAGTCGGGCGTCGGCGAGCTCTCGTGGGCGGCCGCTGAGGTCCTGTTCGACGCCTTCCCATGGGCCATGTGCACCGACGCCAGCATTCCTCTTCCCATGCGATGCCGCGCGGCGGAGAGCGCGCTCCGGTCGAACGACGCGCCCGAGGACGCCGACGCGCGCGACGCCGCGTTCGCGCCCCTCTTCATCGCCAACACGTTCGCCAACCACCTCACGCTCCACGGCTCGCTCGTCGAAGCGGGCTGGAATCCCTCGCCCGACACGCTCGCCGTGATCGTTCCCAGGGTCCACCATGACCTCTTCATGCGCATCGTCGCGTCCCTCGAGGCGCGCGCGATCACGCGCGAAGACGGCCCGCTCCTCGCTGCGATCGAGGCCCGCACGAGCGCCGACTTCGTGCGGGCGCTCGTGGCGGCTTCCCCCTCCGACGACCGCCTCGCGGACGGCCGCCTCTCCCTCGCCGGGTTCGACGAGACCCGCGGCGGCCTCTCGCAGTCCACCGGGCGAGGCGGCCTCACGCAAGCGGACGACGACACATGATCCCGACCATCATACTGACGATCTTACTGGGTCTCATCGGCGCCTTGCTGTGGGGCGCCAGGGTGGCCAGGATGAACTCGCTCGCCCTCGAGGGGCCTCGTGACATGGACGCGCTTGCGGAGCGGCTCGGTATGACGCTCGTCGGCTCCTCGTCGCGCTCGTCGCTGCTCATGGAGGGGGAGGTTGCGGGAACTCGCGCGGAGCTGCTCCTCGAGTGTGATCCCATGGGCGAGTCGAACGCGTCGCTCTGGACGATCGAATCCGTCGTGCTCGACCTCCATGCGTACCCGTCGCGCACGTTCACGCTCCGCGCGAGGCCGCACAGGCTCGCGCTCGAGTCGCGCCCTGTCGAGCCGACCCACACACGCTCGTCCCTCGACTTGCCCCATGAGTACGAGGTCGAAGGCTCCGTGGACGACGCGAGGGCGTTCCTGAGCTCCGAGGTCCGCGACGCGCTCGCCAGAGCCCTGATCCGGCGAAGTGTACAGATGGGCGATTCATTGGGGTGGTTCGAGGTGGTGTTGGGTGACCACCTTCGGTTCGAAGGTCTGGGTCTGTCTCTCGGTAAGGTTCGCGTGGCTCACCTCGTGTACGCCTGGCCCGAACTCCTCACGTACGTCGAGGCGCTCGTGCGCGCGTGGCCCGAGGGCCTCGACGCCCCGACACTGCTCCTCGAACGCGTCGAGGCAGGAGAGGAGCCGATCGCGCAGCGGTGGCACGCGGCCTCGGCGCTCCTGGGCACGTACCCCGAGAGCGAGGCCACCCGCAGAATGCGCGACGAGGCCGCGTCGATCGAGGCGTGGGTCGGCGCGTTGTGTGCGCTGAACCCGCTCGAGGAGGGCGCGACGTATGCCTCGCTGAAGCACGCGCTCGTCTCCCCTGAGCGGTTCATGAGGCGCGAGTTCGGTGCGTGGTTAGGGCGGCACTTCCCGTGGGAGACCTTCGTCGATACCGACCTCCTCGCCGAGGTGCGCGAGCCGTTGTTCACCGCCGCAATCGAGGCCGCGCCAGAGGATCCCGAGCCCGGACTTTTGGCGCTGTTCACCAGCAGGCTCGACCCCAACGAGGACGCCGCGAGGCTCTTCCGGCGCGTGAGGGCGGCGGTCTGGACCCCGTCCCCCGAGGCGAGCGTGAGGTTGGCCCGCGACGCCGTGATGTCCATCCGGCACGAACTCGTGTTCGAACTCCACGAGCGTGAGGTCACCAACGAAGACATCCCGCTGCTCGCCGCGCTCACGCAGAGCGGCCACCAGAACGACATCACACAATACATCGCCCAGCTGACCGAAGAGGGCGCCTTCGGCTCCGGCTTCCTCTCGCTTGCGGAGGGCGACGAGACCCATGGTAGGCTCTCCCCCACTGGCTCGGTTGGCGACCTGACGCCTGCCGACGACTGAACCTGGAGCGTCCATGGAGATCGTGCTCGCCTTGTTCGTGATGGCCGTCGTCGGCTACCTGGTGCTCGGCGCGGGCCCCGAGCGCCCCAGGGAGCTGCCGCTCGACGTCTCGGGGCCTCAGTTCACCGCGCTCTCCTCACGCCTCGGGCTGCGCGACAGCCGGGTCGACGGCAACGTGTGGACGTGTCTCTTATACACATCTCCGAGCCCACGAGACAGGCAGAAA
>CAJXPN010000538.1 GCA_913058025.1 uncultured Myxococcales bacterium
AGATCGTCGGCAGCGTCAGATGTGTATAAGAGACAGGTCCACCACGACGCCATCTCGACACGCCGGAGCCCATTCTCGATCCACCACGACGCTGTATCGGTGCGCCGGAGCCCATCCCAGCCGCACATCCGCGGAACATGCCTGTCGACGGTGCCAACCACCCAGCCTCCCATCAAAGGCGTGCCAGTTGGTGCCTGCACAGTCGCAAAGCGGACTGCTGCGGTCGCGCGCAGCGCGAGCCCTGCCCCGCACCACACTCTCCGCCAAAGCGGACGCACCCACACCGCCCCGCACCAGGCGCTCCGCCAAAACGAACGCGCGCCTCGCCGCCTCGCGCCACCTCGAATCATCAGCACGACTAGAAGGTGTAACAGATCCCGGAGATGCACAGCGACGACGGCCCGCACCTGAGGTCCATCCCATCCGTACAGCCCAGGCAGTAGATACCACCACACGTCAGCCCCTCAGCGCACGGGCGCTCATCGTCGCACGCGACCCACGGGGGGCGCTCCACGCACGAGCCGCCCTGGCAGCTCAACCCCGCGGGGCACATGGCGCTCCCCTCGATGCAGCTCGGCGGGCGGACGCAGGAGCTCTCGACGCACACCTCGCTCCCGAAGCAATCGCTCGGGCCGACGCACTCGACGCAGCACCCGTCGATGCAGAACGGCGTCGCGTCCGAGCAGGACCCTGGCGTGACCGGATCACACGCCACCTCACAGAATTCGTCGCATAACCCCTCATCACTACAGCGCGGGATACAAGACCTGGAGGCCTGATCGCATACCTCCAGATCCAGACAACCCGAGTCGTCCCGGCAACCCGTGACGCACAGCCTCGACGAAGGATCACAGACCTGCCCCTCGCCACACGCGTCGTCGTCAGCGCAGCCCAGGACGCACACGCCGAGGTCCGTGATGCAGACCTCACCGCTCGAGCACTGCTGATCGCCCTCGCACACCTCTGGAGGCTCACGGCACACGCCCTGGAGCGGGTCGCAGATCTCCCACGGGTCGCAGTCCTCTGCGGTCGAGCACGCCTTCGCGGCGCACACGCCCGCTTCGCACCTCTCCGGCGACACACAGTCGGCGTCCGAGCCGCACTGGGGCACCGAGCACGCCTGGACACCGTCCTCCAGCGTCACGCAAATCTGATCCGGGCCGCAGGACGCACACGGCATCGCGCCGCACTCCCCGCTCGCCAGGCAGACCTGGCCGAACACGCAGTCGGCGTCCGCGACGCACTCCGGCGCGTCGCCCGGAGGCGGCTCGGCGAGGCAACCCGTCAACGCGCACGACATCGCGACGCACATGAGCCTGAACACCTGCGACGACCTCACGCCAACCTCCCCGCTCCCTCTACGTCATGAAACCGACGGCGGCCCATCGGGCGCCGCAATGAGAAACCGTACCATGTTCGATCTCCTGCGTTGAGGGCGCACATGTCGGCGCCCTGGGTGCAGGCGGTCCCCGCCGGCGGTCATCTGGTGCATCTCGTCGACACCATGCTTGGGGGACACGACCTTCACACGGACTCGGCTCCATACCGCCTCAGATCCACCCCCATCCTCAAAGGCCTCAGAAACACGTGATCGAGATGATGCCCCCGGTCACGTGCGCCCTCCTCACCAACAACACGTCGAACAACCAGAGCGGCCGCACGTACAGGTCGGCGTAGATCACCTCTCTGCCTCCACCCACGCCGCCCTCGACCCCGAGCCGAACGAGCGCCCTCTCTCGGACCCACTCAGGGGCCTCCGAATCATGGCAGACCGCAGGCACAGGCCTGACGTACGGCCTGAGCATCGAGAGCACCAGGGCACACGCGAACGCGACGATCAGCTTCGTCCGATGGGCCCTGGCAACCGACACGATCCGCTCCATGCTCTGCTCCTACGTCAACGCGTGCACGTCATCATGCACCGACGACTCGAGGAGTGCATGAAGGAGATCGACGAGACAAAAGGATTCGATCTCACGCAACACCGACACACGATCCGCCGATAACCCTCTCGAACCCGTGACATGGATCACCCGAGAGGCTCCCGATGAGACACGACGCCCACCTCTTCTGCGCGCTCGCCGCGCTCACGCTGACCCTCGGCGCGACCGGATGCGGCGGGTGTGACGCGGAGGCAGAGCTCGGCCCACCCGACCTCGAGCCCGTGGTGTTCGAGCTGTGCTCGGGCGGCGTGGACGAGGACGGAGACGGCGCGACCGACTGCGACGACCCCTTCTGCGCCACCTCACCAGAGTGCCTGGGCGAGCCGGTCGAGCCCTCCTCGATGATGGGCACGCAGAGCTTGGGGTCGCTAGACGAGGACGCGCGCCGGCTGTTCGAGTCCGACCCGCCCGTACAACGCGGCGCCGACCCCGCGGCCTTCGCCGGACGCGCGCTCTCGATCGTGCGCGGCGAGGTCCTCGGATCGGACGGCGAACCGCTCGCGCGCGTTCGGGTGCACGCGCGAGGTCGCGAGGGGCTCGGCTACACGATCACGCGCGCGGACGGCCGGTTCGACATGGCCGCGCCCGGCGGAGAGCGCCTCACGCTGAGGATGGAGCGCCTCGGGGCGCCGTCGGTCGACCGCTCGGTGACCACGCGCTCTGGCGGGTGGTCGGTGCTCGATCCCGTCGTGATGACCACGCGCGAGGTGGCGTCTTCGCCCGTCGACCTGGACCGTGAGATCAGCGTCGTGCGCACCGAGCGCGTCGAGGACGGCGACGGCGTCCGGCAGGCCACGCTGCTCTTCGAGGGCGGGACGCGCGCGACGCTCGAGCTGCCCGGCGGCGAGCGTGAGACGCTCGCCGCGATCCACGTCCGCGCGCTCGAGGTCACCGTGGGAGACGGCGGCCCGCGCGCCATGCCAGGTGAGCTGCCGCCCACGAGCCTCTACACCTACGCCGCCGAGTTCACGCTCGACGAGGCCCGCCAGCGCGGCGCCGAGCGCGTCTCGTTCAGCAAGCCCGTGACCGTCTACCAGGACAACTTCGCGGGCGTGCGCGTCGGCGCGATCGTCCCTCTCGGTTACTACGACACGGAGACCTCACGCTGGGTGCCCGAGCTCAACGGGCGCGTCGTCAGGGTGCACACCAACGACGGCGACCGCGTCACGCTCGACGTCACCGGTGAGGGGCGCCCAGCGACCGCCGACGAGCTCGCCGAGCTGCGCGTCGACGCGCTCGAGCTGAGCGAGCTCGCCAAGATCTACTCGCCCGGCGACGAGCTGTGGCGAGTCGAACTCGACCACTTCTCCTCGTTCGACCTCAACTGGCCCGGGACGGGCAGCGACAGCGAAGACCCTGGCGCCGCGGGCCCCGACTTCGCAGACGGCGCCCCGAGCTGCGCCATGCGGGGCTCGATCGTGCTGTGCGACGCGCGCGCCGTCATCGAACACACGCAGGTGCCCGGCGCGCCGTTCTCGCTCGTCTACCGCAGCGACCGCGCCCAGGGCCGAAGCCGCACGCTGCACGTGAACCTGCTCCCGCAGGACCTCACCGGGTTCGAGACGGTGCGCGGCGTGCGGCTCGTGGTCGAGGTCGCCGGGCAACGCCACGAGGAGCTCTTCGAGGTCGAGCCCGGCCTCTCGACGGTCTTCGAGTGGGACGGGCTCGACGGGTTCGGCCGCGAGGTCCTCGGGAGGACCCAGGCGATCGTCCGCGTGGCCTACCTCCATCAGCAGTGCTACGGCGAGCCCGCGCCGATCGCGGAGTCGTTCGGCGCGGCGGCGAGCAGGTCCGTCTCGGTCCAGCCCAACGGCACCGGCCAGGGCATCGCGGGCCCCTGCTCATCCCTCTCCTCGAGGATCCCCAGGGTCAGCGAGACCGTCTACACGGGCTTCATGGGAGACCCAGGCGTGGGCGACGTCGGCCTGGGAGGCTGGACACCTTCGACCTACCACACGCTGCGCCGCGAGGAGCGCCGCGTGTTCCTGGGTGACGGGCGCTCGCGCTACGGCGAGGCGAAGGTCCTCGAGACGTTCGACGACCGCCTCTACGAGCCCGGCGGACCGCTCGCGATCGAGGGCGACGTGTCGGAGGCGGAGATGATCGGACTCCAGGCCGTCGGGGACCTCGTGTTCATGATCGTGGCGCACAAGACGACCACGGGCCTGGCCGGGCTCGCGGTGTGGCGCCGCGCGCCCGACGGGGAGTGGGACGTCGTCGTCGGGCAGTCCTCCCCCGACATCCTCTCGGTGACCCAGTGCCTTGGCGAGGGGCAGTGCGGCGACGGCGGCCCGTCCACGAGCTCGTTCATCCTCCCCTACGCCGCGCCGAGCGCGAGCGTCGTCGTGAGCGACGACGCTCGCCTCGTGTACGCCATGGAGCCGAGCTGCGTGCGGCGCTTCGAGATCGGCGGGGACGCCGACAC
>CAJXPN010000539.1 GCA_913058025.1 uncultured Myxococcales bacterium
GAGATTTCTGCCTGTCTCGTGGGCTCGGAGATGTGTATAAGAGACAGCTTGAAGGACAGCGGCGTCACGCCCAGCTCCTCGCCTTCCTGAAGGACCTTCGCCCCCTCGGGGGTGGAGCCGATCGTGACCGAGACGACCTTGGCCACGGGGGCCTCGACCTTGGCCTCGGCCGGCTCGTCCTTCGAGGTCCCCTCCTTCTCCTCCACCGCGGGCGCCTCGACGCCATCGTCCATGAACGCCAACGCGTACACGCCCATACCGACCATGATGAGGCCCATGAAGAGCACGCCGGCGATCAGGCCGACCGTCTTCTTGTCCACGCCGCCCTTGGCTGGCGGGGCCGTCCCTAACGAGGCCGTGTCGAACTCGCCCGTCTTGCCCGTGGCAGTGGCCGTGCGCATCGTGCCGTCGGGGCCAACGGCCGGCGCGGTCGCGCCGAAGGCCGGCGCGGTCGCGCCGAAGGCCGGCGTGTTCGGCGGCGGCCCGAACCCGACCGGCTGAGGCGGCGCGTCGGTGCGCACGCGCTCACCGAACCCTGGCGCGGCGGCTGCAGCCGCTTCGCCGCCAGGCGCGAACGGGGAGCGGTGCTCGACCGTATCGCTAGAGTCCATGGGGCCAGAAGGCGCCTGGCCGAAGTTTCCGAAGCCCTGGCCGAAGCCGGGGGCCGCGGGAGCTGGCGTGCTCGGCGCGAGGCTGGCCACTGGCATCGCCGCAGCCTGCGCCTTCGCTTGCCCGTTCGCCTGCGCGATCTTCTGGCGGATCACGTCCTCGAACTTGTCCTCGATGAAGCGGCTCAGCCGCGACGGCGTGTACCCGGGCGCGAGGTTGTGCATCGCGCGGTCGAGCTCTCGCTTGGCCGAGTAGCCATCCTGATAGCGACGATCAGGATCGCGCTGGAGCAGCGTCATGCAGATCTGGTTGAGCTCCTCGGGGACCGTCGGGACGAGCAGCTTCGGCGGCACGATCTCCTTGGTCAGGATGTTGTTGTAGATCTGGAACTCGTTGTCGCCCTCGAAGGGCAGCCGCTGCGTGAGCATCTTGTACATGCACAGGCCCGCCGCGAAGAGGTCCGCCCTGCCGTCGATGTCCTTGGCCATCGCCTGCTCGGGCGCCATGTACAACAGCTTGCCCTTGATGACCCCCGCCTTGGTGTGCTGCTCCTTGCTCCGCGCCTTCGCCACGCCGAAGTCGATCACCTTGACGTCGCCGGCGAAGCTCACCAGCACGTTGTGCGGCGAGATGTCGCGGTGCACGATGCCCAGCGGCCTCCCCTGACCGTCCACCGCGTGGTGGGCCACGTGCAGACCCATACAGAGGCACGACGTGATGTAGGCCACGTGCTCGTAGGGGATGCTCATCCCCTTGTCCGACATCGCCTTGATCATCTCGGAGACGTCCATGCCGTGCACGAACTCCATCGCGATGTAGTACGACTCGTCGATCTTTCCGAGGTCGTACACCTGGGCGATGTTCGCGTGGTTCAAGCCGACGAGCAGCTTCGCCTCGTCGATGAGCATCGTGATGAACTCATCGTTCTCGGTCAGATGCGGCAGGATGCGCTTGAGCGCCAGCACCTTCTCGAAGGAGCCGATGCCCAACATCCTCGCCTTGAAGATCTCGGCCATACCCCCGCGCGCGATCAATGCATCGAGCGTATACGGACCAAAACTCTGCGGGAACTGCTGTGCCATCTCTCCTCGCACGTCGACATCGCGTGGTCGCCCGACTCACCTCGCCCAGTCTACCTGGGTCGGGTCTGAGGACACACCTGGGAGCCAGTACCACTTTCCATTTCTACCATTAAGCAACCACAAAGCATAGCTCCCGTCCGCCCTCGCCCCAGAGATCACGAGGCTACCGTCGCGGCTCATCCCCGCCGCCGACTCGACGCTCTCCACGCCATCCGGCAGCGCCAGCGCGTTCCCGTCTCGACGGAGCACGTCCTCTCCGTCCTCCAGCGAGACCGTCACCAAGCCCGAACCGTTCGTGCTCAGCCACTTCACGCCCAACGCCCCCTGCGCCACACCTTGCGGCAGCGCACCCGTGAAGAACAGCGGCACGCGGTAGGCCGACAGGCACTCCAGGCACCCAGTCGGCGCGCCCGTGAAGTAGAGCAACCCACCGGTCATGTCGATCCGATCGACGAGCGGGTAACGGCCCAGCGCGAGCTGATCCATCCTCACCTCCATCCCGTCCGTACCCGAAGAAAACGACGCCTGCGTCACGTCGAAGCGGCCGGCCTCGCCGTCACGCCCGTGCAGCGCCACGAGCCCCGTCACCCTCGCCGACTCCGCGCCCTCGGTCGTGTCCACCGCCACCGCCGTGACCTCCACGCCGCGCAACGTCAGACCCAGATCGATCACTCCCGTGATCCCCGTCTCCAACGAGATCCAGTCGAGCCCCGTCGCCACGTCGCGCTCCCCACGCAGCCCCGACACGAACCGACCGTCGGCGGAGAACCTCACCCCTTCCTCCGGGACGGCCACTGTCTCCGGCTCGCTCATTGCGTCCAGCTCGGCCAGGTACACCTGCCCCCCGGACGCGTACAGCACGCGCCCTCCGTCGGGCACGGACAGCGGCCTGAGCGGGTCGCTCGTGCGCTCCTCCCGATCCCCGTAGCCGTCGCCGTCGTCGTCGCCATCGGCGGCGTTGTCCAGGCCGTCGTTGTCGGTGTCCCTGGGCGAGCGATCCGCGACATCGAGCAGGCCGTCCTGGTCGTCGTCGTCGTCCTCGGCGTCCGGGGTCCCGTCGTCGTCGTGGTCGCTCGCCCAACCCGACGTCCTCGCCCCGGTGCGCTCGTCGATGGGGCCGTCGAAGTCGTTGGCGACGCCATCACCGTCGATGTCCGGGTCGCACGCGTCGCCCAACCCATCCTCGTCGCCGTCGTCCTGGCCCGCGTTGGCCACCAAATGGCACACGTCGATCAGGTCCGGCACGCTGTCCATGTCCGTGTCGCGCGCGCCTTCGTCCAACGAACACGCGACGTCCCACTCGAGCGCCTTGAGCTTGCGGGCGTCTTCGGGGTCTCTACCCACCACGACCACGCCGAGGCCGCTCGGCCTGACCATGTAACGCGGCGAGGTCACGCCGACCTCCTGGTCGTGCTGCTCGGCGCGCTCGAACACGCCGAGCTCCGAGAGCGTGTACGCCTCGCCCGTCTCGCGATCGAAGATCAACCGGAGCCGGCTCGTCGTCTCCAGGAAAAGCGGGTCGACCGGCTGGCCGAGCGCGTTCATCGGCAGCCCGTAGGACTGGGGACCGGTCACGGTGCTCCCGCCAGCGTCGATCTCGAAGACCCGCGTGAACGGCGCCCCGCCCTCGAGGTCCTCGAGCGGCTCGGTGTAGAAGATCACGCCGCCGCGGCCCGACGGCGAGGCGCGCCACTCGCCGCGTGAGGGGATCTGCTCGAGGACGATGTCGATGAAGGTGTCGGTCTCCGGGAGCAACCTCATGACTCGAAACGAGAGGCCGCCTTCGGCAGCCGAGGTCACGTACGAGAGCACGAGCACCGCGCCGGTCGCCGTCGTCGCCATGACGGGGTCGAACAGCTCTCGCCTCGACACCGTCCCGAGCTGCGAGAGCGTCCCGTCACGCTCGAGCCTGAGCATACGGCCCGTCTGGCGAGGATCCTCGGGCGCGCGCCCCGGCGAGACCAGGTACGAGCCGTCCTTGAGCGGCGTCGACACGAACTCGACCCCAGGGTAGAGCAACGCACCAGGGCTCTCCCAGGCGACCATGTCGCGCGCGAGCACGAGCATCGAGGTCGTCGACGCGTCGTCGGCGTCCAACCCTCCGAGCATCGGCGCCCAGCCGTTGTCGATGATCTGGGGGAGCGCCGCGGACTTGATCTCCCAGTCCACCGAGGGGAAGCCGACCACCCCGTCGACCGCCGACGGGTGACACAGCGGCGCCGCGTCGCAGGCGTCGCCCTGCCCGTCTCCGTCCTGATCGCGCTGGTTCGCGTTCTGGGTCCCCGGGCAGTTGTCTTCAGCGTCGGCGACGCCGTCGGCGTCTCCATCCGCGCGGCACACGAACGTCGCCGCGCTCGACACCGAGTACGGTGAGTCGGTCAGCAGGGCCTGCGTACATGACAGGTCCGCGCCTCCAGGGCGGTCGCACGCGTAGCCCAGATCGCATCGCGGCACACACACCGCGCCACCACCCAGGTCCGCGCACGTCGCGCCGGACTCGCACGGGTCCTCCGCGCAAGAAGCCGTGCAGAACCCCTCCGCGCACACGCCCTCGCCGCACCCCTCGTCGTCCTCGCACGCCGCGCCGAAGACGTACTCGACCACGACCTCTCCCGCGTCCCCCATGTCCTGTCTCTTATACACATCTCCGAGCCCACGAGACAGGCAGAAATCTCG
>CAJXPN010000540.1 GCA_913058025.1 uncultured Myxococcales bacterium
TGCCTGTCTCGTGGGCTCGGAGATGTGTATAAGAGACAGACCTCAAGCTGCGCAAGCGCGACCGCCAGTCGCTCATCGAGAGCGCCGGCATCTTCTCCGAGCAGCGCCTCTTCGAGGACGCCGAGAAGCTGCTCAAGGAGGCCTACAAGGACGCACCGGGGGACATCACGCTCGTGGAGAGCTTCGAGCGCCTCTACTTCCAGTGGGGCAAACCCGACGCGATCCACGCCGTCTACAAGCAGTGGATCAAGGCCAACGGCTCCGACCCCGACATCATCGCCGAGATCGGCAGGCGCTTCCTCGCCAACGGACGCCACCGCGACGCCCTCCCCTATTATCAGCGCGCCGCCAAGGCTGGCGAGGTCATGGCGTACCGCCAGATCGCCGAGATCCACCTGCGTCAGCGGCGTGACCTGGACATGAAGGAGGCGCTCGACTCCTACGTCGAGGCGTCCTCGAACAAGGTCCAGGCGCTCAGCGACGCGCTCTCACTCTACAACCGAAGCCAGCTCATCGAGGAGCGCGTCCGCGTGCTCGAGGAGCTCGTCAAACTCCAGCCGCGCAACCGCGGCTACAACAACCAACTCGGACAGCAGTACATCGAGCAGGGCCGCACCTCCGACGCCTTCGAGCTCTGGCGCACCTTCCTGCGCGGCTCCTCGAACCCCTACAACGAGCTCGAGCGCCTCGCGCGCGACTTCAGCCAGCAGGGGCGCCAGGACTGGATCCTCATGTTCTACGAGGACATGATCGCCCAGGAGGGCCACGACAAGCGCATCTACCGCCTCATCGGGAACACGCTCGCGCAGCTCTCCAACAACCGGCTCAACGGCATCAGAGCCGGCGCGGCCACCGACGGGCTCGACCCGGCGGAGCTCCAGAAGCGCGCGACGCACTTCTACGAGCGCTACCTCACCGAGGTCTCGCTCGACACGCGCGAGCTCTCCGAATACGCCTCGGATCTGAGCCAGAAGCAGCAGTGGGAGCTCGCCGCCAAGGCCTACGCCATGGTCATCGAAAGCAGCAACAGGCCCGAGCGCCACATCATCCTCAACTACGGCGTCACCCTCCTCCACATCGGCGAGATGGAGCGCGGTGAGGAGATGCTCCAGCGGTACTACGTCGAGTTGGGTTCACAGCCCCACCACGGCGACACGATCGTCGGGCACCTCATCGCGCATCAGCGCTACCTCGCCGCCGAGCCCTACCTCAAGGAGATGCTCGGCTCCAGGCAGCGCAGCCACGTCCAGACCGCCTTCCAGCGCCTCTCGGAGATCTACCGACGCACAGACCGACGCGCCGAGTTCCTCGCGCTCATGGAGGAGTTCCTGGCCAAGTCGAGCGACCCGAGGACCGCGCGCGACGAGATCCTTCGCGAGGCGAGGAACTCCGGGATGTGGGAGCTCGAGGCGGCCCAGCTCGAGATCATCAACGAGGGATCGGGCTCGGGCCAGCAGCTCGCCGAGCTCGGGCTCGCCCTCCTGAAGTCCGGGCAGATCGAGCGCGCGCGCGCCACGCTGCGCGAGCACGCCACCATGGCCAACGGCAACGAGGGCGCGCAGTGGCTCCAGGTCGCCGCGCTCTACCAGGGCCGGGGCATGTTCGAGGACGCGCGCGCCGCCATCGACTCCTCCATCGCCTCCGACCCCGACAACTACAGGCCTTACGTCAGCCGGGCGAACCACCACCTCTCCAAGGGCCTCCACGACCAGGCCGAGAAGGACTTCGAGACCGCGATCGTCAAGGCCCAGGAGGACGCGGAGCGGGCCAGCGTCTACATGCAGATGATCGAAGGGTACCGCGCGGTCGGCCGACACGACCTCGCCACCTCCGCGACGCGCGACGCCCTAAAGCTCCAGCGCATCGATCGCCCCCAGCTCGTCTTCATGCAGGCGAACGCCGAGCTCGGCGACGGCGACCACGTCAAGGCTCGCCGCCTGCTCAAGACCCTGCGCCGCGACGGCGTCCCGCTCGAGCGCGTCATCCTGCTCGCGCGCAACCACGGCTACCTCGAGGAGGCCGCGGAGATGATCGAGGAGGAGCTCACCTCGGGCGACTACGTCACCGCCTCGGCCCTCGCCACCCTCCACATGAGCGTCTTCACGACCCTCGGCGGGTTCGAGCGCCTCGAGCGCGCGCTCCAGCCCATCTTCGATCGCCACCGCACCGAGCGCACCGTCGAGAAGGCGCTCGGCACGAACCTCATCAACTCCGGGCACCTCGAGCGAGGAGCGCTCTACCTGCGCGCCGCGTTGGACTCCGGCGAGCTCGGCGTGGCGACGGTCCTGGCGTCGACCTACGTCCGCCTCGGCGCGTTCTCGGACGCCTCCGAGCTCTACATGGGCGAGCTCGCGCGCACCCCGAGGTCAGCGCGCGCGCGCGCCCTCTCGCTCATCGCGACCGACTACATGCTCGCCGGGGAGGAGCTCGAGCTCAGGCGGCTCCTCCAACACCTCGCGCGCGACCCGCGCCACGCCTCGGCCGCCGTCCCGCTCCTCGCGGGGGACATGGCGCGATCGGGAGGCGTCCTCGCCGCGATGAGCATGCTGCGCGACGTGGCCAGCCCGCGCCGCGATGACCTCGTCAGCTCCTCCACCCTGTTCGCCTCGAACATGGACGACCAGAACGCACACGACGCGTTCTTCCTGGGCGTCGTCGAGCTCGCGCGCGCTGGCTTCCCCAAGGAGGCGCGCGCGCTCGTGCTCGAGTCCGACCCCAAGCTCCAGTCCACAGCGCGCGCGCGGACGATGCTCGCTCGCCTGGGCGCGCACGTCGGCGACCTCGCGGACACCGGCGCCGTCGCCGCGCTGCTCAACCCCAGCGCGACCTCCACACGGGAGGTCGTCGAGAAGCTCGACCACGCCAGGATGCTGATCTCCTTCGACCAGCACGCGCCCGCGCGCGCCGCCGCGCTTGAGCACCTCGACTCGTCCGACAACGCGCGCTCGTACAGCGCGCTCTCCGTGCTCGCCCGAAGCGCTCGCATCACCAACGAGACCGAACTCATCGACGGCTGGATCACCCGCTTCGTCGAGGCATCCGGTGACCGACAGGCCGCGCGCGCCAACGCCGCCGACCTCCTCTACCAGCTCGGCCTCGACGGCCTCGTCGTCATCGGCGGCGACGGCTCCTACCGCGGCGCCCAGGCCATCGCCCAGGCGTACCGCAACCAGTTCGACCGCCCCATGCGCGTCGTCGGCATCCCCGCGACCATCGACAACGACATCCACCTGACCGACTACACCATCGGCTTCGACACCGCGGTCTCGAACACCGTCGACGCGCTCCGCAAGATCCGCGACACCGTCGAGTCCCACCGCCGCGCCGTCATCCTCGAGGTCATGGGCAACACGTCCGGCTGGATCGCGCTCGCCTCCGGCATCGCCGGCGGCGCGTCCACCATCCTCGTCCCCGAGATCGCCTCCTCGTACGACAAGGCCGCCGTCGTCGACCGCTGCGTCGCCGCCCTGCGCGGCGACTACCGCTACTTCATCGTCGTCATGGCCGAGGGCGTCCGCAAGGCCGTGGGCGACGAGGGCTACGGCATGGCGCTCGCGCGCGCCATCGAGGGCGACCCCCGCATCACGCGCGCGCTCGGCCACACCATGAGCGCGCGCCACAACATCATCGGCTACCTCGCCCGCGGCGGGACCCCGTCCGCCTTCGACAACGTCCTCGCCGCGCGCTTCGGCCGCGGCGCCGTCGAGGCGCTGCTGGGCGAACGCCCCATGCCCGAGGGCTGCGACGACGCCGCCGTCGCCCTCCACGGCCGCGACATCGTCCTCGTCTCCCTCGACGACGTCGTCTCCCACGGCCCCCGCCTCGTCACCCCCGACAACGAGATCTACGCGCTCAGCCAGGACCTCACGATCCTCGCGGATCAGTCCTTTTGAGCAAGCGCGTCGCCTGCGCGCTCACCTCAGCTTCTTCGTGAGGATGCGGTCGAGCGCGTTGGCGAACTTCTGCTTCTCCTTGTTCCCGTACGAGCCGTGGCCGCCCGTCTTCACGCCCGTCTCACGGAGCTCGTGCATGAAGTCGCGCACGGACAGGCGCTCTCGCACGTTCGCCTCCGTGTAGATCTCGCCCCTAGGGTCGATCCCCACCGCGCCGCTCTCCACGATGCGCGCGGCCAGTGGGATGTCCGCCGTGATCACGATGTCCACCGCGGTCACCTCCTGCGCGATCCAGTCGTCCGCGGCGTCGAGCCCCTGGACCACCGAGATCGACTTCACCAGCGGGTACCCCTGCGGCGTGGCCATGATCCTGTCGGCCACCAGCGTCACGGGCACCGACAGGCGCCTCGACGCCTTGAATACTGTCTCTTATACACATCTCCGAGCCCACGAGACAGGCAGAAATCTCG
>CAJXPN010000541.1 GCA_913058025.1 uncultured Myxococcales bacterium
GGAGATGTGTATAAGAGACAGCCGTGTGGCAGGAGGCCGCGATCTCGGCGAGGCAGCTGCGGCGCGTGTCGGAGTTACGGTCTATGACCTCGAGCACCGCGAGCGCCGAGTCGCACTGCTTGTGCACGACCTCGGTGATCTCGGCGCTGACGGAGCTGGCAAACCAAACCTTGATCTGATCCACGGCGAGGTTCGTGATCTCGTCCATCTGGTCGCCCGTGAGGTCACCGCGCGCTCAACGCAGCGTACAACTCGCGGCGCAGGAGCTTGTCGTCGTCGAGGGCCGCACCGCAGTCTCGAAGTTGACCGCCGTTGAACGCGTGCCGAAACGAGGAGCTCAGGTCGCTCCTGACGTCTCCCAACGTCATCAACGACGCCGGGGTGTTCACAGGGTTCCCGAACCTGGCGACGAAGTCCTTCAACGTGACAGGGAGCTTGGGCCTCGCGACCTCCTTACGTTGCGCCTGAAGCTCGGCCACGGTCACGCCCGCGCGCTCGGCCTGATCACCCACGCCATAGCCTTCGCGTCCTCCGCGTCCTCTGCGGCTCGAGCTCAGGCCGGTCGCATCGCTCAGCGTCTCCGCGGCGTCACGCTGCGCGCCCATGAGCGCCGAGGCGTTCTCGGCGGTCGGCCGCGCGGCGGTCGCGCCAGCGGCCTCGGCGCTGGGAGCGTCCACGCTCGCGGCATCTGCCTCGGGCAGGTAGGGAGTGGCGTCGAAGGCTCTGCTGCGGCCAATGGAGTCGGGACCGGACATGGGATCGCCTCTCGGGTGCACGAGACGTCACCGTGACGTCGCACCTGGGTTGTCGGACGATCACCCGCCGGTGTTTCCCCTCGATCATCGAAAAGCTGCGTCAGCCGAGCGCGTTGAAGCGCTGGGCGAGCGCGCGCGCCTCGACGATGTTGTCCTCGATGGAGCAGTAGGTCCACCCGCCGTAGCGGCCGATCGAGTGGACGCCGCGCAGGCCCATGAGGTCGCCCAGGCGGGCGTGCTCGGCGCGCGAGCGCGTCGTGATGTGGACGTACGCGGGGTCGAGCGTGACGGAGTGGTGGGAGGCGAGCTCGTGGCCGTCGACGACGCCGACGCGCTCGAGGTCGGCGAGCACGCGGGCGCGGACCTCGTCGACGTCGTAGGTCGCGTCGGGCGCGTAGCCGAGCTCGACGTACAGGCTCATCCGATCGCTCCCCATGATGTTGTCGTAGAAGCCGATGCGGTAGAAGCTCACGTCGCGCGACGGGTAGTAGATCCAGTGGACGCCCTCGTGGCCCTTTCGGTCGAAGCCGAGGTTGAACACGAGGACCTTGTTGTAGCTGAAGGCGTCGGCGTCGTGGTCGAGGTGGCACATCGAGGCGAGCTGGTCGAAGGGAGCAGACGAGATAAGGTACTCGAAGGAGACCTCTCGCCCGCCCACGAGCGTGGCGACCTTTCGCTTCAGGTCGATCGACTCGACGCCGCTCTCGAGCAGGATACGATCGTCGGGGATGTCGTGGGTGAGCGCGCGGACGTACTCGATGGCGCCGCCGCGCGGGTACGTGAACGAGGCGTTGTAGGACGAGTTGTCGGCCTCACGCATGTTGCGCACGATGTCGGTCAGGTCGGCGTGGGGGAAGAAGCGCCCCATGGCGTCGCGGTCGAGCAGCTCCAGGTCACACGCGTAGAGCTTCTCGTTGTAGGGGACGAGGAAGCGCTCGGCGATGCCTCGACCGAACTTCTCGTAGAGCATCCCCTTGAAGCTGTCGGGGTCGAGCCCTGCGGCGGCCTCCTCACGGAAGTAGAGGTCGTAGAGGCACTCGATGAAGTCGGCCTTCGGGAGCTGATGGATGTTCTTCTGGAACGGGAAGTCGATGAGCTCGCCGTCGAAGAAGACGCGCGAGTCCCGCGCCACGGTCACGACCTCGTCGGGCGGCATGCGCGCGCGAAGGTACTCCTCGATGTCGGGGTGGCGGAAGTGGAAGAAGTGCCCGGAGAAGTCCCAGACGAAGCCGTCCTGTTTGATCGTCTTGCACCACCCGCCGATCTCGGGCTCGCGCTCGACGATGAGGTAGTCCTCGGAGTCGAGGAAGTTCGCGAAGGCGAGGCCGGACATGCCGGCGCCCACGATGAGGAAACGCGTCGAGTCAGTCATATTGGATGATTTAGGCGTGGGGGGTCGGTGGGCGCGGCCGTTCAGAAGGCGATGCGCAGCTTGGCGCCAAGGCTACCTGACGCCCACTGAGGCACAAGCCTCGCCTCGACCGAGTGGCCCTTCTTGGCGCCTGGATCCTCCATCACCATCAGCACGAAGCCCGTGCGCGTGACCGCGCGCGTGGCCGAGTAGACCGTGGGGATGAGCCAGTGCTTGGCGTGGATGCGTCGGCGCGCGTCCTTGACCTGTCGGGGGCGCGTGGGCTCGTCCTCGGGCCTCCGAAGGCGATCCTCCTCGGTGTCCGTGGCGACCATGTCGTAGAGCAGCGCGCTGGCGGCGACGTCGGCGTCGACGCCCTCGAGCGTCCAGCTCGCGCGCTCGACGACGCTCTCGTCGAGCAGCGGAGAGCGCCGCGGGGTCGCGGCGACGAGCTGGCGGCGGCGGCGCACGATCGAGGCGACCGCGTCGAGGCGCTCGCGCGCCTCGTGGCTATCGGTGAACGCGCGCGCGGTCGAGAGAGCGCGCTCGGCGTCGGCGAGCCGGCCGGCGTCGACGGCGACCTCTGCCTGGCGCAGGTGGCACACGACCTGGACCTCACGCGCGGCCGATGTCGCCGCGCCCACGGAGGCCTCGAGCGCGAGCAGCTCGGTGGACGCGCGCGTGGCCTCGTCGCACGCGTCGGCGCGCAGCCACGCGAACATCTCCCGGAGCTTGAGTCCGGTGCTCGGGCGCGCGGTCGCTGCCTCACGGTATGCGTGCGCGGCCTGCACCCAGCGCCGCTGGGACACGGCGCGCTCGGCGACCTCCTCGAGCGACTCACCGCGATCCTGAGCCGACGCAGGCGCGGCCACCGCGCACAGCGTCAGCATCGTCGAGATCGCGATCGCGTTTTGGGAGAGGTGGCGCATCGAGCGAGGACTCCTGGGGTACGTATACTCCATAGTCTAGGTGACTCGAGCCGCGGCGGCAAGATCCGCCGCGATCGGTTCGCCGAGAACAGACTCCAAACGAGAACGGGCGACCCTTTTGGGGTCGCCCGTTCTCGCCTGCACACCTGACGGACGCCCCCTCTCAGAGAGGACCAGCGTTCAACCGACCCGGGCGCCTCTTCGCGTCCTCATCGATGGAGCCCTTGTCCAGGCGAGCGGGCCTGCCCAGCTTCTTCTCGTCGGCCTTGGGCTCAGGCTCGGGCTCGGGCTTGGGCTTGGCGGAAGCCTTCTTTGTCTTCTTCGCCTTGACCCGCGCAGGCTTCTTCTCCTCGCCGACCCCACCCGCTCCGTTGTCATCGTCCTTCGTGCCTTCGGCCTCATCGTCTGCACCACCGCTGGCGTCTGGCGCCGCGCCGACGAGCACGACGTCGTCCCCCACAGCGCCCTCGACGGCGCGCTCGGCCACCGGGTCGGGGTCAGGCTCGTCATCGGCGATGGCCTCGACGACGGTCGACTCGCCCTTCGTGTCGAGCTCGGCGACCTGACCTTCGTCCGAGATCATGGCGACGACGCCCAGCGCGAGCGCGCCGAGAATCGCCACGCACATCAGCACGATCAGCGCGAGGGTTTGGTTGTTCGACGAGCCGGGCTCCTCGCTCTTAATGCGAGAGAGCGTGATCTCACTGCGCGCGGGGTCCGACGGCGCGGCGAGCGTGGCCGACGCGGGCAGGATCCTGTCGGTCATCGAGCCAGACGCGTCCGCGGCAGCCATCGCGGCGGGGAGCGCGTCCATCGGGCCAGTCGTCTGCTCAGCGAGGCCCATGATGGGCAGCGGCCCCGTCATGGTCGCGTCGCTCCACGCCTGCGGGACCGGAGCCCCCGGGGTGGTGTCGATCGCGTCCAGCGCGGCGATAAGCGCGCGCCCGGTCTGCGGGCGACCCCCTGGCTCCTTGTCCAGCAGCGAGTACGTGAGCTGCTTGAGCGACTCGGGCACGTCCGCGCGGGTGATCACGGGAATCGGCGCGGCGATGTGGAGCATGATCGTGTCGATCGCGGTCTCACCCCAGAACGGGAGCCGGCCCTCGAGCATCTCGAAGAGCATCACGCCCAATGAGTACAGGTCGCTCGCGGGCGTCAGGTCACGCTCTCCCCTCGCCTGCTCCGGGCTGATGTAGGCGGGTGTCCCGAAGACCTCGCCCGCGCGCGTGAGACGGTTCTTCTCGGCCTGGGTCTTGGTCCTGTCTCTTATACACATCTCCGAGCCCACGAGACAGGCAGAAATCTCG
>CAJXPN010000542.1 GCA_913058025.1 uncultured Myxococcales bacterium
ATCTACACAGAGTAGATCGTCGGCAGCGTCAGATGTGTATAAGAGACAGCCGATGGACTGGATCCTCACAATCGGTTCCTTCGGAATGTTCTTCACGCTCTTCCTCCTCTTCGTCCGCGTGCTCCCCACGATCACGATGTTCGAGGTCAAGGCGTTCATGGACCCGAAGACTGCTGTCCGCTCTCGCAGAAAGGAGCTTGTCAATGACTGACGAGACCAAGAACGAGGAGACCGAAGGGCTCGAGGAGACCTCTCAGGAGGAGTCCGAAGCGTCCGAGGAGTCCACCTCCGAAGCGTCCGAGGAGACCTCTCAGGAGGAGTCCGAGGACTCAACATCCGAAGCATCGGAGGACGAGTCCGACGAGAACGAGTCCGACGAGGATGACGCCGAAGCCTCCTTCGAAGGGGACGAGGACGACTTCGAGGACGAGGACGAAGACCACGACGAGTTCGACGAAGCCTTCGAGCACCTCGACGAGAGCGAAAGCTCCGAAGGTGACGAGGACGACGACGATCTCGACGAGGACGACGACGACCATGAGTCCGAGGACGTCGACGATGAGGTCGAGGAGACCTCGCACGACATCGACGGCCTCGCGGCGTACTTCGACTGCCCGAACGAGACGCTCGTCGCGGCGGCCGCCGCGCGCGACGCCGAGTGGGACTCGTGGGACGTGTTCACGCCGTTCCCGATCCACGGGATCGAGGACGCGATGGGAATCGGCCGCTCGTGGCTCCCATGGGTGACGTTCGGCGCAGGGGCCACTGGCTTCCTGACCGCCAACGCGCTCCAGTTCGGGACGCTGACGTTCGACTGGCCGATGATCATCGGCGGCAAGCCGCACGCGCCCTGGCCTTCGTTCGTGCCGATCATGTTCGAGCTCACGGTGCTCATCGGCGGCATAACCACTGCGCTGGTCATGCTCATCGCCGCGGGGTGCTTCCGTAAGCCCAAGATCATCGACCCGGACATCACCAACGATCGATTCGTACTCTGGATCGCCTCGGACGACCCGAACTTCGAGAAGGCACGCGCCTTCATGCAGAAGCTCGATCCGGTCGAAATCCGAGAGATCACCTTCGGGAGTTGATGTGACTGTTCGAATCAAGAGAGACCGCGCCATGCGCACACGACTGATCGCACTGCTCGCGCTCGCCATGCCCTTCGCGGCGACTGGTTGCGTCGAGATCGGCATCCCGGCAGAGGGCGACAAGCCCCACGCCGAGCTCAACCCGATTCAGGGCATGCACGCCTCACCGGCGTTCAAGGACCAGGAGCTCCAGCGGGTCTATGACCCCGAGCTGGGCACCTGGGTGAACGGCCAGATGAGGACGCCTCCCTCCGAGACGATCCACGAGGACTTTCGTCCGTACCCCTTCAAGTCGGACCCGGAGAAGGCCAAGGCCCTCAAGAACCCGGTCGCGATCACGAAGGACAGCCTCCGCTACGGCAAGCTGATGTACGAGACCAACTGCATCGTGTGTCACGGCAAGGTCGGCGGCGGAAACGGCTACGTGATCGGCGCCGGCAAGTACGAGCAGAAGCCCCCCTCCCTGACCGCGCAACGCGTGCGTAACTGGGAGGACGGTGAGCTCTACCACGTCATCACGAACGGCCAGGGCAGCATGTGGTCGTACAAGAACAACCTGTACCCAGTCGAGCGTTGGGCCGTGGTGAACTACGTCCGAGCGCTCCAGCGCGCGGACTACCCGGAGCCCCAGGATCTGGAGCAGATGCCCAGAGAGTGAGGCGCCGGCGCGCGTGAGCGCGGCTGCGACACCCGACACGACCGAACAGAACACGATGAATCTTCGAGGGTCAGAATAGATGGCACACCACGGACATCACGACGAGATCGTGCCGCCACAGAGATACGAGCTCCCCAGCACATTCAAGATGGTGTGCGGCGCTCTCATTCTCGTTGGCGTCGCAGCATTCGCCGGCGGATTCGTCTACGACAAGGACGTCGCCTGGAAGGGCTTCATCATAGGAATGTGGTTCACGTTGGGGCTCTCGCTCTTCGGACCGTTCCTGGCGGCGACGCAGCGGCTGGCCGCGGTGGGGTGGAGCGTCTCGCTCCATCGCCTCCTAGAGTCGTTCGGGGCGTTCATCCCAGTGGCGATGATCGCGGCCGTCATAGGCTCGGTCGTCATCCCGGACTCGATCTTCTTGTGGCAGCAGCCCGAGGCGATCAACGATCCCATCCTCGCCAAGAAGATCGCCTTCCTGGACCAGAAGTGGTTCATTCTCACGAACATCGTGGTCCTCGCCTTGATGACGGGCGTCACGGTCATGATCAGGCGCGTCTCGCAGCGCCAGGACGAGGAGAGCGGCTACAAGTCGATGTACATGCAGCAGAAGCTCTCGGCGGTCTACCTGCTGTGCTTCGCTCCTGCGGTCTCGTTCATGTCGTGGTTCTGGCTGATGTCGCTCGAGCCCAACTGGTTCTCGACTATGTTCAGCGTGTACGCCTTTGCTGGCATGTTCCAGTCGGGCCTCGCGCTGACCTACATCCTGATCATCTACCTGGGGACGCGCGGCGTGTTCGGGAGCTTCATGGGGATGCGTCAGGTCCACGACGTGGGCAAGCTCGTCTTCGGCTTCACGACCTTCTACGCCTACATCGGGTTCTGTCAGTTCCTGCTCATCTGGTACGCCAACATCCCCGAGGAGGCCGTCTGGTACCTCCAGCGCACCACGCAGGGTAACTGGGTCTACTTCACGCTGGCGCTACCGTTCCTCAAGTTCGTGATCCCGTTCCTCATCATGCTGCCCCAGAACATCAAGAAGAATAAGAACAACATCATGTTCTTCCTGTGCATGTGGCTCATCTTCATGCAGGTCTTCGAGATCTGGTACTGGGTCGAGCCGGAGCCCCACGGGCTCTCGATCGGCAGCCACGGAGGCGGCCACGGCCATGACCTGAGCGGCACCGCGCTCATGATCCACACGCTCATCGAGTTGGGCGTCACTCTCGGGTTCTTCGGAGCCTTCGGGCTGGTCGCAGGCACCGTGTTCTCCAAGCACAACACGATCCCCGTTAAGGATCCGCTGCTCCACGAGACGCTCCCGCATCACACACACGAGCCGACGTTGATGGACATCGAGGAGTTCTGAGCCGGCGCCCTCGCAGAGGGACCCGACGCAGAAGCTTCCAGGTGGACAGGATATCAGGACCGAGACGAACGCCATGAAGAACGGCATCATGAACAACAAGCTCAAGGGCGCAATCGCGCTGGGCGGCCTCTGCGCCGTGCTCCCCTCAATGCTCTACGGGCAGGGGATCGGCGAGAAAAAGCTCGCGGACATGCGCACCCGGACCCAACAGATGGTCGAGCGCGGTGGGGTCGTGTACTCACGCCAGTGCGCCACCTGCCACGGCGAGACGGGCGCGAACGACACGTCGTACGCGCAGGAGTTCGGCCTCGAGCAGGGCGGCTTCACCAACCAGGTATGGAAGCGAGGCGGTGGCCTGATCCAGATCTACGACCTGGTCTCGAAGAAGCAGGCAGGCGTGGAGCACCCGGTCTACAGCTACCTGCCCTACCAGGACCGCTGGGCCGTCTCACACTACGTGAGGGAGCTCGCCCCTGGACGCGACCCGTCCGACCCGACCGCGGTCGTCGAGCGCGCGGCGTTCGAGGCGATCAACGGAGTGTGCGACGAGGAGATCAAGTCGTCCATCTCTGAGCGCGTCAAGCTCAAGGGCGACGAGCAGCTCAAGAAGGGCGCGGAGCTCTACTCCGCGAACTGTTCGTCCTGCCACGGCGACAAGGGGCTCGGGAACGGTGCGGCCGCGGCCGCGCTCAACCCGAAGCCGCGTAACTTCGCCGCGGATGCGTCCGAGTGGAAGAACAAATCGTCACCGCTGGGCATCTTCAAGACGCTCGCGAATGGTATCGCGGGAGGCTCGATGGCCTCCTACTCGAGCCTCCCCGAGGAGGACCGATGGGCGCTTACGCACTACGTGCGACAGCAGTACGTGCCCAGCGACAAGCGAGTGGACTCGACCACCGAGCAGATCGTCGAGGTCTGCCGCTCCCTTTCCGCGCCGGCCAAGCCCAAGCCGATCTCGATCGACCTCGCCATGGAGTTCATGGTCAAGGACGCTGAAGCGACTCGTTCGCTGCGCCGCCAACAGTATGGTCGCATCGACGTGACCCGCGGCGCGGATCCGATCGCGGGCAAAGACCTCTACGACATGTCGTGCGCCTCGTGCCACGGCCCCGAGGGACGCGGTATGAAGGCGAAGGGACCCTATGGATCCTGTCTCTTATACACATCTCCGAGCCCACGAGACAGGCAGAAATCTC
>CAJXPN010000543.1 GCA_913058025.1 uncultured Myxococcales bacterium
ACGAGATTTCTGCCTGTCTCGTGGGCTCGGAGATGTGTATAAGAGACAGCGCTCTTCACCTCCTTCCCCTCCGTACACAGGATCGTGTCACGCTTGATCTCGAGCTCGAAGATGTCCTCGCAGGCTCGCTCTACGCCGCCATCGCACGCGCGAATCTGATGCGCGATGGCCTCGTCGAAGCGACCATCGTCCGCGAGTCGGTCCGCCGTGACTCTGCAGTTGTACGCGTAGAAGTCGACCTTGTCCTTGAAGCGCGCGTCCTCGGAGCACCCGAGCGCGGCCAGCTCGAACCCGCGCTGTGGGTCCTTCTTCGAGACCCCGCGGGTGCCCTGGAAGTAGGATGTCGACGCGAGCGAGCACGTCACCGCCGACGGCATCAGCTCACAGCTCCGCTCCAGCGGGGTCACCGGCATGGCCTTCGGATCGAAGGTCGCCCACGCGTCGCAATCTCGCGTGTGCCCCTGATCACAACCTTGCCTCGCGAGAGCGAGCCGCTCCTTCGCGACGACGGCGGAGCCCGCCTTGTCTAGCTGGTTCGCGAGGTCTCCGCAGCCCCGCTTGTTCTTGCCCGCGCACGCTCGCTCGTACGACCTCCTGGCGCCTGCCAGTGCCCCCGGCACCTCCACCTCACCGCTCAAGAGCCCCGTGGCGTGCTCGAAGCATCCGAGGCGCTCACCCGCATCGCACGCGCGCTCGAAGCGCGCGAGCGCGGCGATCTTGTCCACCCCCTCCCCAGGCTTGGAGCCCATGAACAGCAACTCGCCGCTCGTCGGCCCCAGCCAGAGCAGCGCGCCCTCGGACACGCAGCTCCTCGCGTCGCCCGCCTTACACCGCGCCCTCATCCGCGCCAGCGCCTCGGGGAACGGCGCGAGCGCGACCTTCTTGGGGGGATCCCCCCAGAACTTCACGTCGCGCGATCCCCTGCTCCTCTCGACGTAGACCACCAGCGCGTGCGCTGCGCACGAGGGTGTGTGACCGAGCGCGCAGCCGCGCGCGTAAGCGGTGATCGCGCCCCGCGTCTCTCCTCCCCACAGGAAGGATGCCTTCTCGGCGTCGCCGTACTCCAGGCACGCGGCCGCAGCCTCCGTCGACTCCGCGCGCCGGCAGATCCAGCGCATCAGCTTCAGCCCTGACTCGCGTGTCTCGAAGGTCGAGAGCCGCGTCCGTGCCAGGTTCAGGCAAGCCGCAGTTGGCTTCGCCGACGCCTCGTCGCACTTGCCCTTCGCGTGCACGTTCGCGGCAAACACGGACAGGCTCACCCACGCCCCCAAAACACAAAGAGACCAACGGACGCAACCCATTGCTCGCCCGCTCCGACGCCGATGACTCATGGCCAACTCCTCTTGAATCTATGTGTTTCTTATAACACGCCTCATGAACATCGCGCACGCCATCGAAGCGTTGCGAGCTCGTGGGCGATCAGGTTGGCTGGGCGCAGATGCGAGCGAGTGTCTGATGAGCCTGGAGGCCGCCAAGGGCCTCGCCGGGTCTTTTTGGCTGACGTGAATGCTTCATGGTCGAGGGCCGTGGAGCGCCTCCTGGGTGCCCTCGCTGGCCGGTCGTACCCTCACCCCTCCGTGAACCCGTCCTCTCAGGACCCTCTGCGGCTCGGGCGGCGACCCTCGGACCACCACCCTTGGCGCACCGACCTCGTCCCGTACGCTCATCCGCTGAATAGAGCCTGTCGGTGGCCATCACCCTCCACACGTTGCGTACGCGCTCGCGCGTGTGGTAGCCATCGATGCTCAAGGCATATGGTCCGCGACACGCGCCACCTCGGGTGGCTTCGGTGTCTCTCAAGGACGCCTCGAATGACCCCATGTTGATGATACTCAGGAGGCCGCTGTGGCGATCAAAGCCGACAAGATCTGGATGGACGGGGAGCTCGTGGACTTCGCGGACGCCAACGTCCACGTCCTCACGCACACGCTCCACTACGGGTTCGGTGCCTTCGAGGGCATCCGCTGCTACGAGCGCGCGGACGGCCGCGGCGCGATCTTCAGGCTCGCCGAGCACATCAAGCGTCTGCTCGAGTCCTGCCTCATCTGCACGATCAGCGTCCCCTGGACCGCCGAGCAGCTCGCGAAGGCGTGCATCGACACGGTCAACGCCAACGGCTTCAAGGACTGCTACCTGCGCCCCATTGTCTTCCTCGGTGACGGCGAGATGGGCCTGGCCGCCATGTCGAACCGCGTCCGCGTGAGCGTCATCGCCTGGGAGTGGGGCTCTTACCTGGGCGACGACGGCATCACCAACGGCATCGACGCCAAGATCTCGAGCTTCTCGCGCCACCACATCAACGCGGGCATGGCCAAGGGCAAGATCATCGGCCAGTACACCAACTCCATCCTCGCCAAGCGCGAGGCGATGGCCGACGGGTACAAGGAGGCGATCATGCTCGACACCAACGGCTTCATCTCCGAGGGCACCGGCGAGAACGTCTTCGTGGTCAAGGACGGCGTCCTCTACACCACGACCTACACCGAGGCGGTGCTCGGCGGGATCACCCGCGACACCATCATCGAGCTCGCCAAGGAGTCCGGGATCGAAGTCGTCGAGCGCCGCATGGCCCGCGACTTCCTCTACGTCTCCGACGAGATCTTCGTCGTTGGCACGGCCGCAGAGGTCACGCCGATCCGCTCGCTCGACCGCCGCGCCATCGCCGACGGCATCCCGGGGCCGATCACCAAGAAGCTCCAGGCCGCCTACTTCGACCACGTCAAGGGCAGCGCCGACAACCACCCGGAGTGGCTCACTTACGTCTGAAGCCACCCGACGCGCACACCACGAACACGCACACGCACCATCACCAGGGAGACACGCAACATGACCTCGAACCTCTCGCTCGACCGCATCGCCGAACTCCTCGGCGATGCCGACGCCACCGCGCTCCTCGAGCACGAGGCCGTCTTCTCCAAGGACCGCCTCTACCTCCCGGGCCCCGACTTCGTCGACGCCGTCTACACCCAGACGGATCGCCCCAACCGCGTGCTCGTGAACCTCGCGCGCCTGTTCGGTCACGGCCGCCTCGGCGGCACCGGCTACATCTCGATCCTCCCCGTCGATCAAGGCATCGAGCACACCGCCGGCGCCTCCTTCGCGCCCAACCCCGACTACTTCGACCCCAAGAACATCGTCGAGCTCGCCATCGAGGGCGGCTGCAACGCCGTCGCGTCGACCGTCGGCGTCCTCGGGTCCGTGGCGCGCACCTACGCGCACCGCATCCCGTTCGTGGTCAAGCTCAACCACAATGAGCTGCTCAGCTACCCGAACACGCACGACCAGATCATGTTCGCCTCGGTCGAGCGCGCCTTCGAGATGGGCGCGGCCGCCGTCGGCGCCACCATCTACTTCGGCTCCCCCGAGTCCAACCGCCAGCTCATCGAGATCGCCGAGGCCTTCGAGCGCGCCCACGAGCTCGGCCTCGCCACCATCCTGTGGTGCTACACCCGCAACCCGGCCTTCAAGACCGGCGGCGTCGACTACCACACCTCGGCCGACCTCAGCGGGCAGGCCAACCACCTCGGCGTGACCATCCGCGCCGACATCATCAAGCAGAAGATGCCGACCAACAACGGCGGCTTCAACGCGGTCAAGCACGAGGACGGCTCGAGGTTCGGCCGCACCCACGCCAAGGTCTACTCGGAGCTCTCCTCCGACCACCCCATCGACCTCACGCGTTACCAGCTCATCAACTGCTACATGGGCCGATCCGGCCTCATCTCCTCGGGCGGCGCCTCCGGCGACAACGACCTCGCCGACGCCGTCCGCACCGCCATCATCAACAAGCGCGCGGGCGGCACCGGCCTCATCCTCGGGCGCAAGGCCTTCCAGCGACCGCGCGCCGAGGGCATCGAGATCCTCAACGCCGTCCAGGACGTCTACCTCCTCGACGACGTCACCATCGCGTGACCCACCCTCGGAGCATCGTGACCATGAAGCACAGCACCAAGAAACTCGCGGCCACCGTGGCCATCGCCGTCGGCGTCTCGTCGCTGGCGTGTGACATGTTCATCGGCCGTGTCATCGACAAGACCGTCGACATCGCCGCTGGCAAGGTCGGTGAGAAGGTCGGAGCCGTCGTCGGGGAGCGCCTCATCGCGCTCACCCCAGGCCTGCTCGACGCCTACGCCACCGCCTCCTTTCGCATCCTGTTCTACCACGGCGGCGCCTACGTCACCGGCAACGACTACACCGTCGGGCAGTTCACCCGTTGGCAGGGCACCAACATCGAGCAGGGCGAGTACTTCGAGCGCGTCCTGCTCCTGTCTCTTATACACATCTCCGAGCCCACGAGACAGGCAGAAATCTCG
>CAJXPN010000544.1 GCA_913058025.1 uncultured Myxococcales bacterium
GTAGAAGCCCAGCCCGCGGACCGACCCCTGGCGCAGCGCCGGCGAGCTCACCCTCCTGCTCGAGTGCGGCGTGGAGTGGCGCGAGCTCGCGTTCAGCGACATGAACATGTCGTCGCGGGCGGTCGAGCTCTCACAGCATGAGCGCGCGTGTTCGCTCGAGCGGCTCCGGTTCGACAGGTGCCAGCTCGAGGGCCGCGCCGCGACCGCGCTGGCCGCGTCTCCGTGTATGGGCGCGCTCGAGGAGTTCGGCGTCTCGGACAACATCGCGTCGACGTTCGTCAGCAGGCTCGTGCGGACGGCCGCGTACGTCGGGTCGTTCCCTCGCCTCCGCGCGCTCGACCTCTCGTCGACGAACCTCCAGGCTGGCGACACCGACGGGCTGCTCGCGTGGATCGAGCGCTCCCCGATCGAGTCCCTCGACCTGAGCATGGCGCCCACCGTGGACGCGTTCGTGCGCGCGCTCCCGCAGGCGCCCGCGTTCCCGAGGCTTCGGCGCGTGGGCGTGATGGGGTCGTTGAGCGACCTCGACGTGCTGGCGTGGCTCATCGACGCCCCTGGAGCCTCCGACGAGCTCCGCGCGCACGCGCTCGAGCAGCTCTGCGACATGTCTCGCCCCCAGATCAGGCTGGTGCACGATCGTGATCAGCTCGGGTTGCCGTTCTGATGGCCGCCGCCGGGGCGCGTCGGGTGGCCCGCGCGCGGCGTGCCGGCCTGTTGACAAGTGAGCGATCAGGCGCTCGACTGACGCATCATGAGCAGCGCTCGAGTGATTGGAGGTGTGTCTATGGACGAGCTGGACATCTTTGGTGAGATCAGGAGCATCGTGAATGGCGCGCCCGACGAGGACGCGTGGAAGGTGCTCTGTTCCTTGCTCGAGCTGGAGGACGACGACTGCGTGCGCGAGGAGCTCGTCCCGTACATCGAGCACCACCTCGAGGACTGGCCCGACGAGCTCCGCGTGGCGCCCGAATCGTGGGGGAGGGTGGCCGCGGCCGGCCGCGACTGCGCCAGGCTCCTCGTCGCCCGAAAGCTCGACGCCATCGGCCGCAACGACGACTACGATCTGAAGGCGCTGCTGACCTCGCGAGACGTCGCGAGGATCGAGGCGCTGGATCTCGGCTACAACGGGTTCGACGAGCGCGCGCTCGATGCGATCGAGCAGAGCGAGCACCTCGGGGCGTTGCGGTGGCTGTCCGTGTCGGACTCGAAGATGGGCCACGAGTCGCTCATTCGGATCATCCGCTCACCCCGTCTTGAGAAGCTGACCCACCTCATCGCCGCCTGGTGCGAGATCGAGAACGACGGCGCCGTCGCGCTCCAGGGCGTCGAGGAGCTCGGAAGGCTCACGCGGATCGAACTCCGAGGCAACCGCATCAGGCCGCCGGCTGCGCAGGTGCTGCTCTCGAGCCCGCACTTCGGGAGCTGCCTCGAGCTCGCCGTCGGCTGGAACGACATCGCCGACGTGGGCGTCGTGGCGATCGCCGACTCGGCCTACCTCGGCCAGCTCCAGGAGCTCTGCCTCGAGAACAACTCCATCGAGGGCTGGGGAGTGCTCGAGTTGTTGAAGAGGCCCGCGATCCGAAACCTCGAGAAGCTCAGGTTGTACAACAACCAGAGCACGGGGTTGGGCGATGAGATCGCCGTCGCGGTCGCGACGTGCCCCTACCTCGGGAACCTCCGCGTTCTCGACCTGAGCGGCAACTCGATAGGCGAGCGCGGGCGCGACGCGCTCGCGCGGTCGGTCACCCTGCACGAGGACGCACGCGGTGCGATGCTCGGACCTTCACCCCAGGAGCCCCAAGATGAAGAATGACTTCGGAGAGCTTCGCTCCATACTCAGTGACACGCCCTCTGAGGAGTCGTGGGCGCGACTGTGCGATGCGATCGACGCGTGGCACAGGGTGACCTTCGACGACGAAGCGCTCCTGTACGTGACCCGAGAGCTCGAGGACTGGCCCGATGAGCTGCGCGTGGCGCCGGATTCGTGGCGCGAGCTGGCGAAATCGGCAGACCTCCCGCGCAAGCTCGGGCTGGCGCTCCTGTACCCGGAGATCGAGCTCGACGACGCCATCCTCGAGCGCTGGCTCGACTCCGGCGTGATGCGCCACGTGCGCAACTTCGACCTGAAGAAGCTCGAGAGCGAGGATCTGCTCACGCGGTTCGCGCATGAGGGCGCGTTCGTGAGCGTGCGCAAGCTAGACCTGGGGAACACATCGCTCGACCTGGAGGTGTTTCGGGTGCTCGTGGAGTCTCCGAACATGACGGACATCGAGTGGCTCAACGTCGGGTGGACCAGCCTCTCGAGCGACGAGGCGGGCGAGATCGTTGGCGCCGCGCCCTGGCGAAAGCTCGAGTACCTGCACATCGAGGGCAACGGCATCAAGGAAGAAGGCGGCGTGGCGCTGGTGAGCTCGCCACACCTCGTCTCGCTCAAGCACCTGCGGCTCGGCTGGAACGACGTCGGCAACGAGACCTGCGAGGCGCTCGTCCACGCCGTCTTCACCTCGCAGCTCGTCGAGCTCGGGCTCGAGAACAACTCGATCGACGACAGGGGAGGGGTGGTGCTGTGCGAGTCCTCGCGGCTGTCGAGCCTGGTCGAGTTCGACCTGTACAACAACCGGTTCACCGCCGACGTGGCGCGCGCGATCGCTCAGAACCCCGCGCTCGCTGGCGTGGCAACGATGGACCTGAACGGGAACATCATCGGGGACGAAGGCAGGGAGGCCCTGAGAGGGTCCCCGTACCTGTCTGAGTCGGTGCTCGAGCGCCTGGAGCGCTTCGGGGACGACGAGAGCAAGCTCGAGGTCGACGAGGAGGAGTAGTGGGTCAGGCCTCGCCGCTGCGCACGGCGGCGTCGATGGCGCGCCGGAGGTCACGCAGGCCGAAGGGCTTCGTGATGAGCTGGACGCGCGCGTCCTCGAGCAGCTCGGACAGGCGCTCGTGCTCGGTGTAGCCGGTCATCAGGATGATGGGGACGTCGTGCGTCGCGAGGATCGCGCGCGCGAGATCCACGCCCGACGCGCGCGGCATCACGACGTCGCTGACGACGACGTCGATCTCTGCCGAGTTCGCCTCGAAGATCTCCAGTCCATCGACGCCGTCGAGCGCCTGGATCACGACGTGTCCTTGCTGCGTGAGGAGCTTGAGGACCGCGGCTCGCACGGCGACGTCGTCTTCGACGACGAGGATGGTCAGGCCCGCCGCGTCGTCGATTGGCTCGGAGCCTTCGCGCATCGTGACCCCACGTGCGTGCTCTTCATCGAGCGGCATCGTGACCGTCAACATGGTCCCATGTCCCGGCGAGCTCTCGATGGAGACCGAGCCCTTCATCCGCTCCACCAGCTTCGCGGTGACGGCGAGCCCGAGCCCGGTCCCGTGGGCTCCACGCTTGGTGCTGAAGAAGGGCTCGAAGGCGCGCGCGGCGACCTCGGGCGTCATCCCCGAGCCGGAGTCCGACACGCGCATCCGAGCGACGCCGTCGAACGCGTCGACCTGAATGACGATGGCGCCGAGCCCGTCGATCGCGTCCTGGGCGTTGAGCGCGAGGTTGAGCACGATCTGTTCGAGCTCCGCGGGTCTGATGACGGCGTGGACGTCCTCGTCGCACTCGAACGTTAGCGTGACCTCCTCGCGGATGGCGTGCTTGAGGATCGCGCGCATCGCCAGGACGAGGGCTGCGATCCCGACGCGCTGAGGCTCCTGGACGGGCTGGTTCGACAGCGCCATGAGGCGCCTGACGAGCTGCGCGGCGCGGTCGGCGGTCAGGCTGATGTCGTGGACGAGCGGGAGCTGCTCCCGGTCGACCTCCTCCTCGAGCAGGCCGACGCACGAGTAGATGACGACGAGGAGGTTGTTCAGGTCGTGTGCGAGGCCCGCGGCCAGCTCGCCCGCGGCGTGGAGCATCGTGGCGTGGCGCATCTGCTCCTCGGCCTCCTCGCGCGCCTCGATCTCGGCCTCGAGTCGGGCGTTCACTCGCCGGTAGGCGGCGTTGGATGCCTCGAGCTCGACGTGGCGGAGCTGGTGGACCTCGCGCTCCATGTTCGTGATGAGCCCGACGACGTTCGCGCCGAGCTCGCTGGTGTTCCGTTGGCGCTGGTGCGCGTCGTATTGGAGCAGGAGCGAGAGCATGTCCTCGGTGCGTCCGAGCGCAGCGAGCGCGCGGGCGCGGGTGGTGACAAGGAGCGAGTAGGTGTCGCCGCCGGGCTGGTGGTCGATGGCCTCGATGCCCGCCGCGGTGCGTTCGAGCACGTCGTCGACGCGGCCGAGCTCGAACGAGGCGTGTGCGCACAGCGCGTGCAGCAG
>CAJXPN010000545.1 GCA_913058025.1 uncultured Myxococcales bacterium
ACCGAGATCTACACAGAGTAGATCGTCGGCAGCGTCAGATGTGTATAAGTGACAGTCGTGCTCCCCTACGTGCGCGGCCTCCTCGACCGCGGCGCCTGGTCGGGCTCCTTCATCGGGCTCCCCTCACAGCACCAGCATGCGCTCCTCGAGGAGGGTCACACGCCCCAGCTCGAGCTCGTCACGCACCTCGACCCCGGCGCCACGCTCTCGTCGCGTCAGATCGAGCTCGCGCTCGCCAGGCCCGAGCTCTCGAACCTCCGCTCCTTCTTCCAGCCCGGCCGCTACGTCTACGAGGAGGGCCACTCCATAAGCGACACCCTCGACGCGCTCTTCGAGCGCCCTCCCCCGTCGCTCCATCGCCTCAAGCTCACCGACTCACAGCGCGCGCTCCCGATGCTCACGCGGCTCCTCGACGCGCCGCTCTGGGAGCGGCTCGACACGCTCACCCTCAACGGGCTGACCGTCTACGACGACGCCATGGCCACGCTCCTCACCGGCGTCACGCTCCCGCCCAGCGTCACGCTGAGCTTCGCGCGTGTCTACAACGGCCAGATCCCACCGATCCTGGCCGCCGCAGACACCTCCCGCGTGCGCCACCTCGGGCTCGAGACCTACAGCATGAACCAGCGCTGGGACACGCAGACGCCCATGATCGACGCCGCCCTGATCGTGCTCGCCAGCCACCACACCCTGACCTCACTGACCGTGGGCTACCACGGCATCGACGCCGAGGGCGTCCGCGTCCTCACGGGGTCGCCTCATGTCCACAGCCTGCGCCACCTGCGGCTCGATGGCGAACTCGACCCTCGAGGCGTGGAGGTCCTCTCACAGAGCGCCAACCTGGACGCGCTGACGCACCTCGACCTGCGCTCGTGCACGCTCTCGCTCGAGGCGATCGGGCGCCTCACCGACGCCCGCCTCCCCGCGCTCGAGGTGCTCACCATCCTCGCGGCCTACCGAAAGGCCCCCAGCGACGCGCAGGTGCGACGCGCGCTCGCGCCGCTCGTCGCCCGCGGCGTCACGCTGCGCTGAGCCCGAGAGGCGCGGCTCTGTAAGGCGCCGAGCCGCACCGCGGCCTGACGCACGGGCATCCGTGTTCTAAACTCGACGCACGCCGCTCCAGAACTCGATCACTCGAGAAAATGACCATGTCTGTCACACGCCTGTGCCAACGCGCCCTCACGCTCTGCGCCCTCTCCACGCTCCTGTGGGCCGGTGAAGCGTCGGCCCAGATCGAACTCGGCTACGAAGACCACTCCATCGTCGGGTCGTTGGGTGGCGAGCGCGCCTGGTCGTTCCTCGCGTACCAGGAACACGAGGTCCGTGAGAAGGACCAGGACTGGGTCGAGCCGCTCGTCATACGACCCGCGCGCGGCGAGGCGATCGTGGCGGCGTGCGTCCGCGGCACACTCTACGAGCTCTCGGCCAGGGCCGGCGTCGTCCTCACGCGACACCTCCTGCCGAGCCGATGCAAGAAGCTCGCGTGGGACGCGGGCGAGCAGGTGCTCGAGATCAGCGTCGAGCCTGAGCTCTTGACCCTCTACGACAGACCCATCGTCACGCTCACGCACGAGCTCGGTCGCCACGACCTGTCCAGCCGACCGCCAGACGACGCGTTGACCTATACCGCGACGGTTCAACGCCGGCGCATGCTCATGTACGAGGCCATCGGGGTCGGAGAGGACGGCGAGCAAGAGCACGGCTTCTATTCGAGCACGCTGTTCTCTTCTCGCGAGGACCTCGACGACTTCGAGAAGCGCTCCGCGTCCAACGCGCGCGTGGCGCCGATGCTCGAGGCCTACTCGAAGCAGGACCCGACGAACCCACAGTTGATCTACGATCGGCTCCTGCGCGCGCGGTTCTTCGGGACGCCCGAGGAGGAGCTCGCGCTCCGCGCGCAGCTCCTCGGCATGCCCGAGGCCTACGCGCACGGGCTCCTCGGCCTCGTCAACCACGCCGACACCTACGACGTCGACTTCGCCGACGCGCTCTTCGAGAAGGCCGCGGGCGCCATCCTGAGGCGAGGTGAAGAGCCCGAGCTGATGTCGGAGGTCCACCTCGCGACGCGTATGGGGAGGCCCACGTTCAGCCTGGGCGGCTCGCTGAGTACGATCTCGATGCGTGGGTTCAACCTCGCCATCGACGAGGAGGTCGAGGCCGCGATACGTCACGCAGATCGCCTGCTCACCCTGTTCCCCGACGTCGAGGGTTTGAGCGCCGCGCTCATCGGCCTCGCCGACTCCATCGACGAGAGCATGCCCCAGAAGGCGGCGGCCTACCGAGCCCACGCGCACAGAATCCAGCGCTACTCGCGCCTGGAGACCCACTCCGAAGACAGCCCCTGGGGGGCGTTCGGCCTCTCTCCCCTCTACGCGCTCCTGATCGCGTTGACGCTCCTGTCGCTCCTCAAGGCCACGCGCGACCGCGCCCCGCTCTCGGAGCTCGCCGACGAGCCCTCCTGGGTGCGCCTCAACCCGATGTCCCGGACCTCACGCCCCGAGCTCGTCGGCCTCGTCCTCGCGCTCGGGCTCGCAGCCTGGGTCGGCCACCACACCGTCCGCGGGCACGTCGCGCTCGATCACGTCGGGCTGCAGGCGATATCGAGCACCCACAACGGCAAGCTCAACGCGCTCACGAGCAAGCACCGGCTCCCCACGCTCGAGGACACCGACGTCGGGAGGCTGTTTCAGGCGATCAGCCATCAGCAATCGGGCGACGACGACCTCGCGCTCGCGCTCTACGCCGCCCTGGACACCCCCACTGCGTGGAACAACGTCGGCGTCATCCGCCACCGCGCGGGCGACGCCGACGCCGCAAAATCAGCCTGGGAGGAGGCGCTCGCTGCCGATCCACAGCTCGAGTCCGCGCGCTACAACCTCGGCCTGGGCGCCTCCGGCCCCCGCAGCGCTCGCCTCGAGACCTACGCCCCCGAGCTCGCGATGATCGAGCTCCCCTCCGACGAGGACTGGACCGCGTACTGGGCGGCCACCGTAGACCACCACATGAACCAGCTCAGCGTCGTCCCCTCTGGCGACCCGACGAGCCAACCCGAGCTGCTCTCGAACGGACTGGTCGCCTTCTTCCTCTTCCCGGCGCTGCTCGCCCTCCTGGCCCTCCTGGGGCTCCCGGGCTCGAGGCACGCTCGCGGCGCGCGCGCGCCGCGCAAGCTCACATGGACCCTCGGAATGCTGCTGCCTGGCGGCGCGCGCGCGCTCGGACCCCTCGGAGCCTTCGTCCTCGCCGCGTGCCTCACCAGCGTGCTCATCTACGCCGAGGCGAGCGCGACGGGCTGGGTCTCCGCGAGCCAATACATTCACGTCGGGCATGTCTTCGATGGCGAGGCCCATACGGTACGCAGCATGGGCTTCGGGACACCCACGTCGCCGCTCCCGCTGGACCAGACGCTCATGGCATTCGCGAGGGCGTGGTGGGTGATCTGGATCGTCGGCGTCGGCCTCAACGTCGTCGCCGAGATCCTGCGGCCCGACCCCGCCAGCCCCTTCTACGAGGAGCGGTGAGCGCCCCGCTCATTCCTCGTCCTCGAGCCACGCCAACATCATCGCCAGCGACTCCCTGATGAGCTCCGCCCTCATCCGCCCCAGGATGCTCTCGATCTCCTCGTCTAGCCCGCCCAGGACCTTCATCCCCTCGATCAGCGACCCCTCTCCCTCGAGCACGAACCGGATCAGCTTCGCCCGGCCGTCCTTGGGATCGCGTGAGCGCTCCACCGCGCCCATCTCTTCGAGGTCGTCCACGAGCTGCCCCACCGCCTGCTTGGAGACCCCGAGCCGCTCGGCCAACACCGTCAGCCGCGTCCCCTCCAGGTCGATGTGCGGGAACAACGCCATGTGCGACGCCCTCAGGTTCTCGAAGCCCGAGCGCTCCCTCATCCGAGCGATCCCCCTCTCATTGAGCAGCCTCGCGACCCGAATCATGAGCTGCGAGGCGCTCGCCCCCTTGGCCTCCTCGAGGCGCCGCTCGAAATCCTTCATGTCCATGTCCACGCCTCTCGCAGAAAACAATCAACAAGGCTTGACTTGTTTGGTCAACCCATGTTGATTAGTAGCAGCACGAGCGCACCACGTCTACAGGAGCATGACATGATGAACACCACGAACTCCACCCTCGAGCCCCTCGGCCAGGACCTCTGGCACGTCGAATCGACCGTCCGCCTCGGGCCGGGGATCGTCTTCCCGTCCAGGATGACGGTCGTCAAGTTGCCCTCCGGCGGGCTCTGGCTGCACTCCCCGGTGGCCCTGAGCGACGAGGTCGTCGCCCAGCTCGAGGAGCTCGACCGGGC
>CAJXPN010000546.1 GCA_913058025.1 uncultured Myxococcales bacterium
CGAGATTTCTGCCTGTCTCGTGGGCTCGGAGATGTGTATAAGAGACAGCGCTGGGTCTCGACCCAGTCGAACGCGTTCGCGATCATGGCGCTGGCCGAGTACTTCGAGACCATCGAGTCGATCGAGCCCGACTACGACGTCACCGTCGCCGTCGGCGACCGCGTCGTCGCGCTCGAGTCCTTCAAGGGTCGCGGGCTCGCCCACAAGCGCGTGCGCGTGCCCCTCTCAGCGCTCGCCGACGCCACCGGCGGCCTCATCACCGTGATGCGCTCGGGCAAGGGCGCGCCGCTCCACGTCAACCTCGCCCTCTCGTTCCACGACGAGGACCCACCGACCGAACCCCTCGACGACGGCTTCGCGCTCGCTCGTGACTACCTCTACGCCGACGGCGAGCAGGCCGGGAAGCCGATCGTCGGCGCCATCGACGCGGGCACGCTCGTACGCGTCCGGCTCACGCTCGTGTCGCACACGGAGCGCCACTACGTCGCGCTCGAGGACCCGCTCCCAGCCGGCCTCGAGCCGATCAACACGTCGTTCGCGACCACGTCGAAGCGCACCTCCGAGAGCGTCTCCACCCGGGACGCCGAGTGGTGGTGGCGCCGCTGGTGGTACACGCCCAGGTTCGACCACGTCGAGCAGCGCGACGATCGCGTCCTGCTGTTCGCCAACGTCCTCGCCCCGGGCGTCTACTCCCACTCCTACCTCGCCCGCGCGACCTCCCGCGGCGCCTTCACCGCGCCCGCCGCGCACGTCGAGGAGATGTACTCGCCCTACATCCGCGGCGGCTCGACCGCGCGCGGCCTCCAGGTCGAGTGAGCGACGACCCCCAGAGCCAGCAGCCCGAGCGCCCCTGGCGAGCGCGGCTGCGGCGCGTCCTGATCGCGGGCGCGCTGCTCGTCGTCGCCGCGCTCCTCTGCGTCTATGTGCCCGCGTTCCCACAGGCCGCGCTCGCTCAGGACCGCCTCTCGTCGACCCGCATCCTCGATCGCCGTGGCCGAGAGCTGCGCGAGGTCCTGAGCGAGGACGGCGTGCGCGCGCGCTGGGCTCGCCTCGAGGTCGTCTCGGACGCGCTCGTGCTGGCGACGCTGCACGCCGAGGACGAGCGCTTCTACGCTCATCCAGGCGTCGATCCCGTCGCGATCGCGCGCGCCTTCTCCTCGAACGTGAGCTCGGGTCGCGTCGTCTCCGGCGCTTCGACCATCACCCAGCAGCTCGTCAAGCAACTCGTCCACCCACGCGCCACGCGCGACCCGTGGCTCAAGCTCCACGAGGCCGTCCTCGCGCTGCGGCTCGAGCGCGATCTCTCCAAGGACGACATCCTCGAGCGCTACCTCAACGCCGTCCCCTACGGAAACCAGCTCGTCGGGATCTCGGCGGCCTCATGGATGTACTTCGACAAGCCCCCCGCGCACCTCACGCTCGCCGAATCCACGCTGCTCGCCCCCGTGAGCGCCGCGCCCAGCCGGCGCAACCCCTACGCCGACCTCGACGCCGCCCGCGCCCGCCAGCGCCGACTCCTCGACGTCATGCTCGAGCGCGGCGCCATCGACGCCCGCGCGCACCTGCGCGCCGTCGAGCAGCCCATCACGCTCGCTCCTCGCCGAGGGCGCGTCCTCGCCCCACACTTCTCCGAGCTCGTCCTCTCAGACCTCGACGAGGACGCGCCCTCGCGCGTCACCACCACGCTCGACCTCGATCTCCAACAGGACGTCCAGGGCGTCGTCGCCACAGAGCTCGGGCGGCTCGCCCCACAGCGTGTCACACAGGCCGCCGTCGTCGTCCTCGACAACCGCGACCGCTCCGTCCTCGCCTACCTCGGCTCCCGCGACTACTGGGACGACGGCCACCAGGGCGCCAACGACGGCGCCTCCTCGCTGCGCCAGCCAGGCAGCGCCCTCAAGCCGTTCGTCTACGCCGAGTACCTCGCCCGCGGCGGCGGGCCCTGGGACACCTTCGAGGATCGCCCCGTCCAGTTCCCCACCCGCGACGGCGTCTACATCCCCGAGAACTACGACCGCGCCTTCCACGGGACCGTCCGCTTGCGCGAGGCGCTCGCCTCCTCGCTCAACATCCCCGCCGTGCTCGCCACCGAACGCGTCGGCGTCGACGCCGCGCTCCAGGCCCTCCACCGCTTCGGCCTGAACACGCTGTCCGAGTCCGCCGAGCACTACGGCCTCGGCCTCTCACTGGGCAACGGCGAGGTCCGGCTGATCGACCTCGCCACGGCCTACGCGGCGCTCGCCGACGGCGGGCGCTGGCGCCCCGCGCGCACGCGCATGGACTCGCCGCCTGGCACCCCCGTCCAGGCGACCTCTCCCGAGGTCGCCCACGTTCTCCTGGACATGCTCCGCGACGACCGCGCGCGCGAGCTCGGCTTCGGGCGCTACAGCGCGCTCCACCTCCCGTTCGACGTCGCCGCAAAGACGGGCACCAGCTCGAGCTACCGGGACAACTGGGCCGTCGGCGTCACCCCCGACTACACCGTGGCCGTCTGGGCCGGGAACTTCGACGGCTCCCCCATGACCCGCGTCTCGGGCGTCACTGGCGCCGCCCCCATCATGCGCCACGTCATGCAGGCCCTCTACCCCAGCGCGGCCAACCGCTCCGACGTCCCCTGGTTCGATCCACCCGCTGGCGTCGAGCTCGCGCCGCTGTGCCTCCCCGACGCGCGCTCGCCGTGCGCGCGGCGAGTCACCGAGCTTCTGCTCGACGCGTCATCGGACCTGGGCGCCGGCGCCCAGGTCCGCTGGGAGCACGTCGACCGCGTCACCGGCGCGCTCGCCCCCGCCGCGTCACCGGCGACCGAGCGCCGGCTCGTCTACCGATCGTCCCGCGCGCTCGTGCGCACGAACTCGGAGTCGGGCGCCGACCAGCTCGTCATCCGCCACCCGCTCTCCGGCGACCGCTTCTGGCTCGACCCGGACGTCCCGGCCGCCGCCCAGCGCGCCAGGCTCGAGGCCGACGTCCCCGGCGCCAGGGAGCACGACGAGCTCTGGTGGTTCGTCGACGGCCGCCGCTGGCGCAGGCGCGATCCCGACTCCGCCGCGTCCCTCAAACTCGAGGAGGGGCGACACACCGTCGGGCTCGGCGCCTCACGCCCCGAGGTCGAGGTCTCCTTCCAGGTCGTCCACTGACTCCTCCCCCTCTGGCCACGGAGCCGCCCGATGAAGTCCCTCGGTGAGATCATACGCCTCGGAAAGACACCTCGCGTCATCGGCTTCGACGACGCCCCGTTCGACAAGTCCTCCGACGCGCCCGTCAACGTCTCCGGCATCGTGTGCGCCGGCGCGAACATGGAGGGGATGCTGTGGGGCGAGCTCACGCGCGACGGCGACGACTCGACCGACGTCGTCTCCGAGCTCCTGCTCGGCTCGAAGTTCCACGCGCAGGTCCACCTCGTCTTGCTCGACGGCGTCGCCTTCGGCGGCTTCAACGTCGTCGACCTCCCCGAGCTCGCAAGGCGCGTCGATCGACCTTGCGTCGCGGTCATGCGGCGCGTCCCCGACCTCGATGCCATCGACCGCGCGCTCTCCAACGTCCCCTCCACCGACGCCAAGCGCGCGCGCCTCGCGCGCGCCGGGACGATCCATGAGATCGACCCGTTCGTCTTCCAGTGCCACGGCGCCGACCCCGACGAGGTCGCGGCCACGCTCGCCATCCTCACGCTCAACGGGCACGTCCCCGAGGCCCTCAGGCTCGCCCACTTCATCGGCTCCGCCGTCATGACGGGCTCGTCCTCCAACCGCGCCTGAGCGAGGCATCGGGGGGTGTGATGATGACGCCACACAGGTGTGGTGTGTGGCGTCGCCGCCACGGTCCGTGGACGGCCGACTGTGGTTTTCGTGTCACGGTCGGAGGCCGTCTTGTTGTAGGATGGGCGCACGAACCGCGATGAATCCCACGCAAGCGATCGAAACAAGCCGCTGGCGTGCTGGCACGGTCTTCGCATTGTTTGGACGTGTGTCACGAAGGCGTGGCACCGACGACCCAAGGAGAGACAGATGAAGACGGAGACGAAGCAGAACAGGACGTGGAAGGGCTGGATGATGATCCTGCTCGCCTCGACGCTCGTGGCCTGCGGCGACTCGGAGGGCTTCATCTCCTACGGCGACGGAGCGGTGCCCGAGGCTCCGACCTCGGGGCGCCGTACGCCCACCGACGGCAAGGCCGACGATGACGCCGGCGACGACACCGACGATGACACCGACGACAGGACCGGAGACGACACGGGAGACATCCCTGTCTCCACCACGACGCTGGCCTTCGTGGGCGACGGCATGGACGCCGACATCGTC
>CAJXPN010000547.1 GCA_913058025.1 uncultured Myxococcales bacterium
ACGAGATTTCTGCCTGTCTCGTGGGCTCGGAGATGTGTATAAGAGACAGGCATCCGCCTGCTCGTGGCCGAGCTCGAGCAGGCGGATGCGGGCGGCCGAGACGGCCTCGGGCACCAGGATCTCCTGGCGCACCGGGAAGATCTCGGCCGAGGAGAGCTCGGCCACGGTGCGCTGGGTCTCGGGGTGGAAGGAGCGGATCTCGGCGACCTCGTCGCCCCACCGCTCGACGCGCACGGGGTGCTCGGAGCCGGGGGTGAAGAGGTCGATGATGTCGCCGCGGATGGCGAAGGTGCCAGGATCCTCGACGACGGGGACCTCGAGGTAGCCGGCGGCGGTGAAGGACGCGCGAAGGTCGACGTTGGAGAGCTCGTCCTCGACGCGGATCACGCGCGAGTGCGCGCGCATGGACTCGGGAGGGAGCGTGCGGCGCGCGAAGGCGCGCGCGCTGGTGACCATGAGCCTTGGCGGCTGAGGTTGTGAGAGGCGGTGGAGCGCGGCGAGGCGCTCCATGGCGAGGTGCCGGTCGGCCGAGGCGCCGTGGTAGGGGCCGACGTCGAACTCGGGGAAGAAGAGGACGTCGTCGGAGAGCGCGGCGTCGGGGTAGTCGTCCCCCTCGCCCTGCCCGAAGAGGCGCGCGTCGTCGACGAAGCGGCGGGCGCGGTCGTCGTCGGGGGTGACGATGAGGATGGGGCGTTCGAGGCGGCGCGCGAGGTCGGCGACCACGCAGCACAGGAACGCGTCCTGGGCGCCGACGAGCTGAGCGCGAGGACGATCCCCCTGATCGCGCCAGCGCGAGAGCAGCGCGTCCATGGGGTAGTGGTCGGCCCAGGTCCTGAGCTGAGGCGTGTTCGACGGCAGTTCTTGCACGGTGGGCTCCTTGGCGGCGAGGGCGCGGGCGCCAACACGACGAGCCGCGAACCCCGAGGAGGAGTACGCGGCGGACGGGGTGGCGAGGCATTTAGACCTGCTCACCCGTTCATGTCAACGGCGCCAGCGATCGCAGCGGGCCGGCTCTTGATCGGTGCGTGGCGGGGCGCCATCGCCGGTATTCCGGGGGCATGTGTCCTCAACAGCGGCGGCTAACCGTGACAGCGTGTCACACCCACGGACGCACTCCAGGTCCTTTAGAGTCGAAAACCAGCCATCGAGGTGCAGAAACAAACAAAAACGCCCAGCCAGTCGAGACCTGGCACACCGCCTGCATCGTATAGTGGCATGGACCCACTCGACGGCCTTCTTGTGAGACTCGGGCTTATGGGATATAAGTTCAGTCAAGCCAATCAGAAGGCATCGAAAGAGGAGCAACACATGTTGCAGAGCATGCAGAGCGAGGATGTGGAGCGCGGGCGTTTTTTGACGCTACTCAATGCGTTCCATGAAGATGAGGATGCCGTCGCGATGACGGAGTACATCATCGTCTTCTCCCTGATCAGCATCGGCGCGACGGTGTCTTTGATCTCGGTCGCCTACTACATCAAGGCTTACAGAGACTTTATGGTCTGGTGGCTCAGCCACCCGGCCGTGTGAGTCTGGCACGCAGCGTGCAGACTCGAAGAGATGTCACACGTGGAGTCTGCAGGGCACCGCGTAAGACAGTGAGTGAGTGAAGGAGAGCGCCTCCACTCACTCGAGAACAGGGTGCCTCAGGCACATTAACCAAGGGCCACCACCGGTGCCCTGACTGATGACCGCACCATGCGGGATTCATAAACCAAGCGGAGCCCACCATGACCGATCTCAAGAACCTCCTGATCGCACTCCACAACGACGAGGACGGCGCCGGCGCCACCGAGTACATCATCCTCCTCATCCTCATTGCTTGTGTGGTCATCGCCATCGTCAAGATCTTCGGTTCGACCGTGTCGGAGAAGTTCAACAAGGCGAACGCGTCGGTCAACGGCGAAGTCGACTTCTGAGTACTCTTCGGGGCTCACGTGTGCTCTTTGCACCTCGTGAGGCCTGAAAGACGTCGAATAGATGAAGCGTGGTGTCGCGATTTCTCCTTTGAGATCGCACCCGCGCTTCGTCTACTCTGAGCGTGTGTTCGCGACCCACACCCGGTGACGGTTCATGGATAGGCTCTTCGAGGTGGAGCAGTGGCGCCAGCTCATCGTGCTCGTGCCTCTTGGGCTCTTGCTCATCACGAGCGCGATCACCGACCTGCGTGAGCGCAAGGTCTACAACAAGGTCACGTACCCGAGCTTCTTCATCGGGCTCATCGTGCACGGCGTCGCGCTCGGGTGGACTGGCGTACTCGACGGCCTCCTCGCCGCCGTCCTGACCTTCGTCATCGGCCTCATGGTCATGATCACGGGCTGGATCAAGGGCGGCGACATCAAGCTCTTCATCGCCGTCGGGGCGTTCCTGGGCTTGCAGGGCCTGGGCGAGGTGATCTTCTACTCGATCTTCGCGGGGGGCTTCGTCGGCCTGGTCACGAGCCTTCTCAACGGCTACCTCGTCGAGATGTTGACCAAGATGTGGTCGTTCATGAAGGGGCTGTTCATGTCCCTGGTCTACAAGACCAAGAACTTCGCGCAGCCGATGGAGCCCGACGAGCGCAGCAAGATGCCCTTCGCCGTGGCGATCCTGCTCGGCGGCCTGTGCGTCCTCTCCGACGAGCTCTACAAGCTCCCAGGTCTCTACGACTGGTACTGGAGCAGCCTCGGGTTCTGACCCTCCCCTCCCTCAGGGCGTGTGCTTCATCTTCTGATCGCCGTCTGCGGGCATGAGGTCGAGCGGGTCGGGGACCTCCTCACCCTCCAACCACAGCTGGGCGCCCCAACGCAGCGGGGGGGCGTTCTCGAACGACGTCGGCGCCGGGCCGAGCGACTCGGGCCGCTCGAACAGCGCGCCCTCGTCGGACTCGTAGACGAGCCTCCAGCCCATCGCCTCGAACCGCCCGCGGTCCGAGGAGTATGAGACGCAGAAGGCGTAGCGGATGCCGAGCTCGGTGGCGATCCGGTTGAACCTGCCGTCGTCCTGGTTGAACGCGTCCCAGTAGTTCTCGAGGTGGCTGTCGTCGAAGAGGATGGCGGTGCGGCCGTCGCCGAAGACGCCGCCGGGGATGCCGTGCCACATCAAGTACCCGCCGATGCCGAACCTGTGGGCGAGCCGCCCGGGCGGGAGCTCGCGGAGCTTGGCCACGGTCTTGTGTGGGTACACGTAGGAGACCTTGGCGCCCAGGGTCGCCGGGGTGCCAGGGGGGGCGAGGCCCATGAGCGCGACCGGTATGACCGCGGTGAGCGCGTAGGCGAACTCGAGCCCCCGGCGCTCGAGCCAGCGCGCGATCTCGGTGAGGCCGAGGACCATCGGGTAGATCATGAACAGGAGGCCCTGGTACTCGCCCCGGTAATTCATCGTCGCGTAGAAGAAGAGCGACGAGGCCATGAGGCCGAGCGGGAGCCACCAGTCGCGGATGTTGTCGCGGGAGCGCGCGAGCGCGAGCCCGAGCCCGAGCAGCGCGAACAGCCAGGGGCCCCAGACGTGGTAGCCGGTGGGGTCGACGGGGGTCCACTCGGCCACAACCGTCATGATCACGCGGACGTTCTCCTTGGCGCCCGCGTGCGCGAGCATGTCCGCGCCGGTGCGCGTCGCGAAGAGCGGCACCGCGCTGACCAGGCCGAGCGCGCCGACCTGGCCGACGAGCTTCCAGGGCGCCCTCGAGAGGACGAGCGCGATCGCGAGCACGGCGAGCACGCCGTAGAGCAACAGCGCGGTGCCGTGGCACGCGATCCAGACCGCGGCGATCAACGGCGCGGACAGGAGCGGCCCGAGGCGGTGGTTGCGGTAGGTCCAGAGCACCATCGCCAACAGGAGCATCGTGAAGGCGCCGCCGATGACGAAGGGGCGCGCCATCATGAAGCGCTGGATGAGCAGGAGGCCCGAGATCATCAGCGTGACGATCCCGATGAGCTTGGGGACCTTTAGCTGGTGGATGATCCAGCTCACCGACAGCAGCATCACCAGGCCGCACGCCATCTTCAGCGCGACCACCCCGCCCGCCCCGAAGTTCGAATACAGCAGGTAGAGGAGCGCGTCGGCGAACCAGCCGATGTAGCCCATGCGCTCGCCGTAGGCGAGGTAGGAGAGCGTGTCGACGGCGGGGACCTCACCAGTCTGCCAGACGAGCTTTCCGAGTGAGATGTGCCACCAGAAGTCGAACGAGCACACCGGCGACATGAAGAAGGTGGAGAACACGAGGCTCGTGACCCCGAGGAGCCAGGGCTGAGCGGTCTCGTGGTCGCTGGCGGCTGGAGCGGGAGCGGGCGTGGTCGACATCGGCACCTCGGCAC
>CAJXPN010000548.1 GCA_913058025.1 uncultured Myxococcales bacterium
CGAGATTTCTGCCTGTCTCGTGGGCTCGGAGATGTGTATAAGAGACAGCGTCCAACCTCAGCGGCAAGATCATGCCGCTGAGTGAAGGAGGCGTCGCCTACGAGGTCGTCGATCCATCGGGCGCCGAGTCCATCTGGATCTCCGTCGACGGCACCCCCGCGACCACCTTCGAGGCCTTCTCCGACAACCTCCAGGACGACGTCACGCTGCTCACGGCCGCCCCCGGCGCGTTCTACTTCTTCACGCGCTTCGGCCCCAACTACAAGCTCTACGTCTACTACTACTGAGCTGCCTTGGGGCGATGACCTGGTGCGATGACTCGAGGGGTGATGACTCGAGGGGCGGCGGCCGAAGCCATCGCCCCTCGAGCGCGTGCGTCACGGGCAGGACACTCTGATTCGGTTGTTCGGCGTGATGTTGATCGACCAACACCTCACCCGCCCGTCCTCCTGAGCGCCGCACGTGTGCGCGAACCCTGTGGACACGTCCGTGTACTTCGCCACCGGCACGGAGGCCTGGCCCGTCGCGTTGCTCCCCCAGCAAATGATGTCGTTGGTGTCCGTCAGCGCACACAGGTGCGCGCCTCCACCCACGACCTTGACGAACGTGCCCGCGGGCACGACCGACCTGTCACTCCCCGGGCTGCCCCAGAACGCGAGCGTCCCGTCCGTGCGGATGGCCGACGCGAAGTCGATACCGCCGCCGACCCAGGTGTATGTCCCTGCCGGCGCGCCCGACTCGATCCCCGAGAGCAGGCCCCAACAGTAGACGTCGCCGCTGGTCTCCACGCCGCACGTGTACCCCGCGTTCGCGTGGATCTGCGTGAACGTCTTCGTCGCCGCGACCGACTGGTTCGTCAACGCGTTCCCCCAACACTCGACAGCGCCCGTGGGTCGGAGCCCGCACGAGTGCTGCTCTCCCACCGTCAGTTGCATGAACACGCCGCCCGGGGCGTCCGAGACCTGGCCCGACGCGTTCCTACCCCAACACAACGCCGTGCCGTTGGGGCGCAGGCCGCAGCCGTGGTAGTAGCGGACCTCCGCCTCGCTCACGATAAGGGGGTACGACGCGCTCGCCGGCAACAGGTTCACCCCCCAACACGTCGTCGTCCGGTCGGGCCACGTCGCGCAGCTCCCCTCCGTCCCGCCCATGACCTTGGTCGGCGGGATCGTCGCGTCGGACGCCTCGCCCCAACAGATCGTCTGCCCGCACGCCTGCCGCGCGCACCCGTGGTTGGGGCCGAGCGTGAGCTCGGACGCCTGGCTCACGCCCGAGGACGTCTGCCCGAGGTCGTTCTTGCCCCAACACTGGAGCACGTTGTCCGTCCGGATCGCGCAGCTGAAGCCGTCGCCCGATTCGACCGTCGTGAACGTCCCGGCGGGCGGCGTCGACTGCCCGAACGCGTCGCTCCCCCAACACACGATGGCGCCCGAGTCGTCGATCGCGCACGTGTGGTCGTAGCCCGCGGCCACCCACGCGAACGTCCCCGACGGCGCCGCGCTCTGGCCGACGTCGTCCTTGCCCCAGCACACCGCGTCGCCGTCGAGCTCGATCGCGCACGAGTGGTCCGGCCCCACCGACACGTAGACGTGCGTGCCTGCAGGCGATGTCGCCTGGCCCTCTCCGTCGTCACCCCAGCACTGGAGGTCACCCGCCCGCTTCACCGCGCACGCGTGCCTCGGCCCCGCGCTCACCGTCCTGTACTGACCCGACGTGGTCGGCGACGTGCGCCCGAACGCGTCGTCACCCCAACACCCGAGCTGGTTGAGCTGGTTGATGCCGCACCCGTAGGAGTCCCCCACCGAGATCCACTTGAAGTTCTGGTTTGGCACGTTCAGCTGCCCGACGCCGCTGCTCCCCCAGCACCGACCCTGGTTCTCCTGCGCCGTGAGCGTGCACGTGAAGTCCACGCCCGTGGCCAGGCGCGACTCCTGGTAGCACCCCGTGTCGACCTGGGAGCAGTTCCCCCCACACCTCATGCGACCTCCCGCGAAGCCGACGTCGTCGCAGGTCTGGGCGAGGTCCGCTCCGTCGCACTGCTCTCCTTCCGCGATCTGCGCGACGCCGTCACCGCAGAAGCCCGCGACGGCCCCCGCGATCAGCGCGCAGCTCGCGTCGCAGACCTGACAGCTCATGTCGCCGTAGGCGCAGTCGAGATTGGGCGTAGGTCCCTCGTCGCACGCCTCGCCGTCCGCGCTCTGCAGCGTGGCGTCGCCGCAGAAGCCCGTGACGGACCCCGAGACCTGCTGGCAGTTCGCGTCGCAGACCGTGCAGCCCTGCTCGCCGTAAGCGCAGTCGAGATTGGGCGTAGGTCCCTCGTCGCACGCCTCGCCATCCTCGGCCTGGAGGACGCCGTCGCCGCAGAAGCGCACCGTGCCCTCCTCGCGGTCACAGGTGTTCGAGCAGACCTGACAGCTCGTCTCTCCGTAGGCGCAGCGTACGTCGGGCGCGGGGCCCGGATCACACTCCTCGTCCTGATCGGACTGCACCTCGCCGTCGCCGCAGTCGCCCACACGCATGCCCTCGACGAACTCGCAGTCGGTCGAGCAGACCTGGCAGCTCGCCTCCCCGTACTCGCAGTCCTGGTTCGGGAACTTCCCCTCGTCGCAGGCCTCCGGCCCTTGCACCTCCTGGTCGCCGCACGTGCCGCCCGTCGTGCCCTCGGTCCGCTCGCAAGTGGTCGTACAGACCTGGCAGCTCGTCTCGCCATAGGGGCACTCGGTCGTCGGCGTCATGCCGTCGTCGCAAGCCTCGGCGCTCTCCTCGACCCCGTTGCCGCACACGCCGTCGCGCACGCGCACGTCCACCGACGCCAGCAGCAGCCCGGCCAGCGCCGCGTCGGCGCTCACCACTGGCTCGAAGACCAACGCGATCGTCTGGTCCCCGTCCGCCTCCCCGTCGTCGATACCCACGACCTCGAACTCCCGGTCAGACTGCCAGTCGTCTGGGGAGAACGTGACCTCGCGCGGCGACAGCGTCGCCTCCGTGTCGTCGCTCAAGGACGCGGAGAGGGTCACCGTCGAGGTCGGCGCGCGCGTCATGCGCACCGCGATCTTCGCCGCGCGGCCGTCCTCACCGCATGCCCCCTTCGCCTCGTCGCGCTCCAGGCTCACGAACACCTGCGCCTGGGTCTGGTTGCCGTCGTCCCCACAACCAGCCAGCGCGATCGCACACGCCAGCGTCGTCCACATGATCTTGCTCTGTCGCAACATTCGCACGCTCTCATGAGTCGGGAGGGGGATCGGTCGTCGGTTTGTGACGTCTCGTGCGCTTATGATAGCCTCTTCTTACGCTGTGTTACACCTCCATGCGCGCGCACGCTCATCGCCTGAAGTTCATGGCGTGTGTGACCGCGGGAGTGCTCTGTCTGGCATCTCATCGAGGTCACCATGTACGGCTCCAACACGTTCGCGGGGGACGACGCGCACCTCCAGGCGCTCGAGCCCGACTACGAACTCGACGACGCCCACCTCGGCTCGATATGGCGTATGATCGGGCGGCGGCGCCTCGATGGGCTCGGCGTCGTCGTCACCGTCTCGCCGCGGCGCGGCAGCCAGCTCAACCTCTCCCGCGCGGAGTCCTACTTCGCGCCGCTCATCGGCGCCGTCGGCCTGCTCGAGGTCCGCGGCGTGGGCGACGACCTCTTCCTCGTCTGGGAGCACGTCGGCGACCTCGGCTTGACCGACCTCGACCCGTCCTCCCTCTCGGCCCACTCCCTCACGCACCTCACGCGCTCGATCCTCAAGGCCCTCGACGTCTGGCACGACCTCGACCGCTCCTACGGCTTCCCCGCGCTCAGGGGCGTGCGCGTCAGCCGGGACCTCCAGCGCGCCTGGCTCGTCGAGCCCGACCTCCACCGCATCGTCGAGGGGCTCTCGCTCGGGGACCCCTGCGCCGAGCGGATCGCCTTCGAGCGCGCCCTTGCGACCTGGCGCGGCGCCGACCCAACCCCCCTGCGCGCCGACACGCTGTTCGCCCCTCGCGGCCAGCGCGCCGTCTTCACGCAGCTCGCCGCCTGGGACACCTCGGAGCGCTGCTCCATATGCTACCTCCGCGCGCCCGAGGGCTTCGGCAAGACCACGATGCTCCACGCGCTCGAGTCCGTCTGGAGCCACGACACCGCCGCGGTCGTCTCCATCCACGCGCTCGGCCTCTCCTCCGGCGCGTGGGTGCCCAGGTTCCTCGACCTCCTCGCCGAGCACGCGCTCGCGATGACGCCCCTCCTCGAGCGACGCCTCATCACCCTGTCTCTTATACACATCTGACGCTGCCGACGATCTACTCTGTGTAG
>CAJXPN010000549.1 GCA_913058025.1 uncultured Myxococcales bacterium
CGTGTCGGAGGACCACCGGCGCGCGGCGGCGCGGCGCCGCTGCTTGGCGCGACCGAGCGCCTCCTCGCGCACGACGTGCTCGGCGCGCTCGGCCTTGAGCCCGCGCCAGGAGGCGACGCGCGCGGCGGCGACCTCGCCGCGCTCCACGGCCGCGCGGACCTCACAGCCGGGCTCGTCGCCGTGGCCGCAGTCGCGGAACTTGCACGACTCCGACAGGCGGTCGATCTCACCGAAGGCGCCGTCGATCGCGTTGGCGGTGTCACCCCACAGGTGGAGCTCGCGGATGCCCGGCGTGTCGACCATGAGGGCGCCGTCGGGCATGACGATGAGCTGACGGGTGGTCGTGGTGTGGCGGCCTCGGCCGTCGGTCTCACGGACCTCTCCGGTGAGCTGGCGCTCCTCCCCGGCGAGCGCGTTGATCATGGTGGACTTGCCCACGCCGGAGGAGCCGATGAGCGCGATGGTCTCGTGGGGGAGGATGTGCGGGGCGAGGGCGCCGACGCCCTGGTCCACCTTCATCGAGGTGGCGACGATGGGGATGGAGTCGTCGAGCTCGCGGACCTTCGCGATGAACGGCTCGACGTCGTCGACGAGGTCGGACTTGTTGAGCACGACGACGCCGCGCGCGCCCGAGTCCGCCACGAGCGCGAGGTAGCGCTCCAGGCGGCGGACGTTGAAGTCCGAGTTCAGGCCGGTCACGACGAAGAGGACGTCGACGTTCGCGGCGATGACCTGCGGCGCGGTCGACTCACCGGCGGACTTGCGCACGACCATCGAGCGGCGGTCGAGCATGCGCCACACGCGCGCGTGGCCGACGGCGTCGAGCCTGTCGACGACGACCCAGTCGCCCACGGCCGGGAGGTCCTCCCGGCCCGCGGCGCGGTGGAACATCGCGCCGCGGGCGGACGCGGGCAGCACGCGCTCGCCCGTGTGCACGAGGTAGCTCTTGCGGAACGCCTCGACGACCCTCGCCGGGCGCCCTCCCCTGCGCTCGTCTTTCGCGGTGAGCTGCGAGGCGAAGAACGGATCCCACCCGAGCGCCTCCAAACCTATGTTCTCGTCCTGCTCCATTCAAACTCTCTTTCGTGCCCGTGTGGATCGGATCGTCGACAACCAAGTGATGCACACCGGCGCGCCCATCCGCAAGTGGCTCAGGTCAACTGGTCGACGTATCGCGTATACCGGAGTTCGACGCCGCGAGCGCTGGCCCAGCGGCGGATCACGGCGATCTCGCCGTCGTGGAGGAGCGTCTCGCGCAGCCCGAGCTCCACGAGCCGACCGAGCGTCGCGCGCTCGAGCGCGGCCTCGAGCGCGGCCATGCGCGCCACGCGCTGCTCCAGTGGGGCCCACGAAGGGTCGTCCTGCTCGAGCCGATCCATCGTCAGGTGCTCGAGGCGAACCAGCGCCGGGGAGGTCAACAGCGCGCAGAGCGCGTCGACGCCGAGGAGGTTCACGCCGAGGTCGAGCGCGCGGAGGTTCGACACCGAGGGGTCGTCGAAGACGCGCTCGACCCAGGGGCCATCGAGCGAGCAGCCGCGCAGCGAGAGCGCCTCGAGGCGCCCGAACCAGCTCGACTCGAGGAGCGCGTCGATGGAGCTGGGCGCCCAGCGTTGGACGTGGAGGTCCGTGAGCGAGGCGAACGGCCCAGCGGCGAGGTGGTCGAGCGCCGCCTCGTCGTGGCGGCAGCCCTCGAGCGTGAGCGATCGGAGCCGGGGGAGCGCGGCGACGTGTCCAGCGAGGCGTGGGTCGACGGTCCGGTCACCGAGGACGAGGACCTCGAGCCCACGCATCGGGCCAGCGAACAGGCGCTCGAGCGCGCCCACGAACGCCTCGTCCTGCTCGACGTGGCCAGGCGCGAGGGGCCTGGGTTGGTGGTGCATCATCACACCAGAGACGCCCACGGAGAGCTCGAGCAGGCGCACGTTCTGGACCCCCGCGGCGCGCGAGAGGCCTGTGAGCTTGGCGGAGGTCACGCTGTTCCAGTTCGTGATCGCGTTGGCGAGGCGAGCGCCGGGGACGCGTCGACCCACAGCCAGCGCCTCGAGCCAGGCCACCGGCATCGCGCGGGCGATCTCGGGCGGCCAGCGCGAGAGCTGCGCCTCGCAATAAGGGAGGACGCGATCCTCGACGGGCTCGGCGCCCTCGTACGACTCGAACGCGTCGCACAGGTCCCACCAGGTCCCTGTCCCCGGTGCGCGCTGCGCGATGGATCGTATGTCTCCGAAGGAAGCCACGACACGCCTGTTGAGGAGGTGAGGAGCCACGCGCGATCGTGTACCCGCGGGCGCCCCGGGTCAAACCGTTCTACTCGGCGGGCGCGACCGCGGGCGCCGGTTCGGCGGCGGGCGGCGCGTCCTTCCCGCGGAGCTTCGTGAGCTCGCGCTCGATCTCCAGGACGAGGCGCGCGGAGTAGCCGGCGTCGTGGAACCAGACGACCTTGCCGTCGGCGTCGAGGAGGATCGCGCGGCAGTTGCGGGGGACCTCGTTGCCGGTGAAGGCGACGAGCCGAGCGCCGTCGTCGTAGACGGTGAGGACGGAGCCCCAGTCGTCCTTGGGGATACCGGAGCGCATGCCGTCGTCGATGACGTCGGAGAGGACGGTCGGGATGAAGCCCTCGATGGTGGGAACCTCGTAGATCTGAGCGCTCAGGCGAGCCTGGATGAGGCCGAGGAGCCAGCGGTCGACGTCGAACTGTGCGTCCTGGACGTACGCGACGAGGAGGATCGTCGGCTGGCCGGCGAGCCCATCGGGGAGTGCTACGGCCTTGCCAGCGAGCGTGTTGCCCGAGACGGACGGGAACGTCTTCCCGACGGGGTTCAGGTTGGGGGTGGCGCTGGCGCACGCGGTGAGCGTGAGGCAGATGGCGAGCGTGGCGAGCGCGCGGAGGTGAGTCATGAGGGCTCCCGGGTAGGGTAGACACGCGGGGCGCGTCGGGTTGGGGGAGTCATGATGCGACGGGTGGGGTCAGTGTTGCGAGGCGCAAGTGACTTTCCCGTCCTCGGCCTGCACGCAGAGGCCGATCTTGCCCTTGGAGATGGCGCAGCGGGTGCCGGCGGTGACGCACTCGGTCGGCAGGGGCACGGCGGGCGTGGAGGGATCACAGGCGGTGAGCGCCAGCGCGCAGACAAGCGCGAGGATGACGCGGTTCACTCGCCGACCCCGGGGGAGCAGCCGAGCGTCCCGAGGGACCGGTAGGTGTTGGGGTAGGCCTCGTCGCTCGACCGCAGGAACTCCGAGGAGGTCTCGAGCGGGGCGTCGTAGGCGTCGTCGAACACGCCGGCGATGTCCTTGGTGGAGATGGCGTCCCAGCGGGTGCACCAGACGCCGTCGGCGGTGGCGAGCGAGGCGCTCACCGCGGAGTCGGTGTCGGCGACGAAGAGCGCGTCGTTCTGGGCATCGGTCATGCCGAGCAGGCGAGAGATGGCGGCGTCGAAGCCGACGGTGGCGCCCTCGCGGGTGACGGTGATGACCTCGTCGCAGCCCATGTTCTTGAGGACGAGCGCGGGGCTCAGGTCGGACCAGCCGCCAGCGGAGACGCGACCGGGCGAGATCTCGAGCGCGCGGGCGAGGCCGGGCTCGGCGGGCGAGAACGAGAGCGCCTCGGCGTAGGGCCGCTCACCGAGCGAGAGGAACATCTTGGTCTTGAGGTCGCCGTAGCCGTTGGCGTTGGCGGCGACCCGTTCGAGATCCTCGGAGCGCCCCCAGTAGCCGAAGCGGACGTCGTCGTAGGAGACGTCGAGGTCGTAGTCGCGGCCCGCGGCGTAGTCCTCTCTTGCGGCCTGCCACGCGGCGACGGAGTCGCCGGTGATGACGGACGTGGTGACGAGCGCGGGGAGGTGCGCGCCGACGTTCTCGTCGACGCGAGACGGGTAGGACGCCTCATCGGCGAGCAAGCGCTCGCGCCAGGACGTGGCCATGTCGGAGAAGAGCGCGCCGCAGGTCTGGCCGTCGCCGGCGTCGAGCGCGGTGATATCGGCCCAGGTCAGGCCACGCGAGGGTGCGGCGCAGGCGTCGAGGAGCGTGGCCCAGCCGCCGCCGGTGTCGGGGCCGTAGCCGGCGTAGAAGGTGCCGACGCGGCCGATGACGCGGGCGAACGCGCGGAAGTCGATGACGCCGGGGCGCACGAGGATGACGTCGGAGTCGACGGAGAACGAGCCCAGGCCCGAGAGGCCTGCCCAGACGTCCTGGACGTGGAAGGAGGGGTCGGGAGAGCTGGAGAGGAGCGCGACGACCTCGGCGTTGACGAGCTGTCTCTTATACACATCTGACGCTGCCGACGATCTACT
>CAJXPN010000550.1 GCA_913058025.1 uncultured Myxococcales bacterium
AGCGGAGGTTGTGGTCGCTCAGCTCGAACGAAGTGAGAGCTGTGCGAGCGATGCGGAGCCAAGAAAAAGCGCGAAGCGGAGGTTGTGGTCGCTCAGCTCGAACGAAGTGAGAGCTGTGCGAGCGATGCGGAGCCAGAGAAAGAGAAAGAAACCTCAGTCTCTGAGCTTGTACCCGGTCTTGAGCAGCCACCAGGTCACTCCGCCGAAGCACAGGTTGAGCGCAAAGAGCGCCGTCAGCCCCTGCCACCACGGCACGTCACTCACGCCCGTCATCGCGTACCGGAGCGCGTTGACCATGTAGAGGACCGGGTTGAACCTCGAGACCAACCCCCACGGCTCCGGGAGCATCTCGATCGAGTAGAACACTCCTCCCAGGAACGTCAGCGGCGTGATCAAGAAGTTCGGAATCAGGTTCACGTGGTCGAAGTCCTCGGCCAGGATCGCCACCGTCAGCCCCACGAACGCCATCGCCGTCCCGGTCAGCGCCATGCAGAGCAGCGTCAGCGGCACGTTGTGCCAGACCCTCGCGCCCATGAGCATCGCCACGACCCAGATGATCCCGCCCACGAGCATCGCGCGCACCAGCGACGCAGCCACGTACCCGAACATCATCTGGGTGTGCGTCAGCGGCGTCACCAAGATGTCCACGATCATCCCGTGGATCTTCGCGATGAACAGCGAGAACGCCGCGTTGATGAACGCGTTGTTGATCGTGGCGAGCATCACGAGGCCAGGCACGAGGTAGTCGATGTAGGGGATGCCCTGGACCTCCTTGAGCCGATCCCCGAGCGAGTAACCGAACACCAGGAAGTAGAGCATCGTCGTGATGACAGGGCTGATGATCGTCTGCGCGGCCATCCCCCAGAAGCGCCTCAGCTCACGCATGAACAGCGCACGGGCGCCGTACCACCCAGCAGCCTCGGCCTCCCGGGCGATCTTCTCCGCACGCTCGACCGTCCGACGCGCCGCCTCCTCCCGCACCTGATCCCTCGGGTCGCTCATGACGCACCGTCCTGCGCGTCCGCGTCATGGATCATCTTACGGAAGACCTCCTCCAGCGAGCTCTGCTCCGTGTGCACCGACGCGATCGTCGCGCCCGCGCCCACCAACGCGTGGACGAACCTCCCGTCCTCTCCCTGGCCAGGGGCGAACGTGAGCATGAGACCCCGATCGCCCGAACGCGTGAGGTCCAGGTCGGCGGCGAGCGCCGCGAACACCTCGTCGTCGAGCGGCGCGGTGAGCTCGACCGACAGGCGCGACCTCCCGAACTCCTCCATCAGCTCATCGCGCGTGGCCACGCGACGCAGACGACCCTTGTGGATGACACCGACACGGTCAGCGAGCTGCTCGGCCTCCTCGATGTAGTGCGTGGTGAGGACGATGGTGGTGCCCAACGCGCGCAGCTCGCGCACGTACGACCAGAGCTCCTCGCGAAGCTCCACGTCCACGCCCGCGGTCGGCTCATCGAGGAAGAGCAACACGGGCTCGTGCATCAGCGCCTTCACGATCATGAGCCTTCGCTTCATCCCTCCCGAGAGCCACCGCGTGTTCGCCTCCTCCTTGCTCGACAACGAGAACGCCTCGAGGAGCTCCTCGGCGCGGCCAGAGTCCGACCTCACCCCGAAGTAGCCGCCCTGGGTGCGCACGACGTCACCGACCGAGAAGAACGCGTCGTAGTTGAGCTCCTGGGGCACCAGGCCCACGAGGCGACGCGTCACACGGTAGTCACGCGTCACGTCGTATCCGGCCACCGTGATCGATCCCTCGAAGCCGGCCACCAGGCCCGTGATGCAGCCAATGAGCGTCGTCTTGCCCGCGCCGTTCGGGCCGAGCAACGCGAAGATCTCACCCGGCATGACCTCCAGGTCGACCCCGTCCACCGCACGCAACCCTCCATAATCCTTGATGACGCCCCGCGCCCTGAGCAGCGGCTCCCTCTCCGAGATCTCGACCATCGACGCTCCCTTCGGCCTATCAGCCTGCAATCATTCACATTTGAGAGTCCACGAGCGCGCTCTGAGGCGCGGACCAAATTGACATCGGGACCTCGCCGCTGTTAACTAATGAAGTGAATCGTTTCCATCAACCCCATCCCCTCCGACGTCCTCGCTCCGCGTGAGACGCCGCCGCGTGGTCACTGGTTGGTGAAGAAGCTACCCCATCGTCGTACTCCCGTACTCAGCTCGAGGCATCGCACGTCCTATGGCAAGTTCAGATCGAATGGGTGAGATTCTGCTGCGTGAGCAGCTCGTCTCTTCGGCTCAGCTCCGCACGGCCCAGGAGCGATCGCGCTCGAACAAGACCCGCCTCGGCGCCGAGCTCGTCAAGCTCGGCGCGCTCAAAGAGGACGACATGACCTCGATCCTGAGCCGCATGCACAGGGTCCCGTCGGTCAACATCGCCGACATCCAGATCCCCGACTCCGTCATCCAGACCCTCCAGAAGGAGACGGCGCAGCGCCACATGTGCATGCCGATCAACCGGTCGGGCGCCACGCTCGTGGTCGCCATGGCGGACCCGAGCGACCTCTTCGCCGTCGACAGCCTGAAGTTCTCCACGGGCTTCAACATCGAGGTCGTCGTCGCCAGTGAGACCTCCATCCAGGATGCGATCAACCAGTACTACGGCGCCCCAGAGGAGGCAGGCAACGGCCTCCCCAACCTCGACTCCATCATGGCCGACCTCGAAGAGGACATCGGCTACGTCGACATCAACGAGGAGGAGGAGAACGACCTCGGCGATGGCGCCGAGGACGCGCCCGTCATCAAGCTCGTCAACGCCATCCTCGTCGACGCCATCAAGCGGGGAACCTCCGACATCCACATCGAGCCCTATGAGAAGGAGTACCGCGTCCGCTTCCGCGTCGACGGCGTCCTCATGGAGATCATGCGCCCGCCGCTCAAGCTCAAGAACGCGATCTCGTCGCGTATCAAGATCATGAGCGCGCTCGACATCGCCGAGCGACGCCTCCCCCAGGACGGCCGCATCAAGCTCAAGATGGGCCGCAACCGCGAGATGGACTTCCGCGTCAGCGTCCTCCCGACGCTCTTCGGCGAGAAGATCGTCATGCGCCTGCTCGACAAGTCGAACCTCCAGCTCGACATGACCAAGCTGGGCTTCCGGGAGGCTCAGCTCGCCTCCTTCCTCGACTGCATCCGCCGCCCCTACGGAATGTGCCTGGTCACCGGCCCCACAGGCTCCGGCAAGACCACCACCCTGTACTCGGCGCTCGCCGACCTCAACAAGGTCACGACCAACATCTCCACGGCCGAGGATCCCGTCGAGTTCAACCTCGCCGGAATCAACCAGTGCCAGATGCACGAGTCGATCGGTCTGAACTTCGCGGCCGCCCTGCGCTCCTTCCTTCGTCAGGACCCCGACATCATCATGGTCGGCGAGATCCGCGACTTCGAGACCGCCGAGATCGCCATCAAGGCCGCCCTGACCGGCCACATGGTGCTCTCCACCCTCCACACCAACTCCGCTCCCGGTACCATCAGCCGCCTCCTCAACATGGGCGTGGAGCCGTTCCTCGTGACGTCCGCGCTCAACGTCATCGTCGCCCAGCGACTCGGTCGACGCATCTGCAAGGACTGCAAGACAGTCTACGACTTCCCGCGCGAGGGTCGCATCGAGATGGAGATCCCCGACGAGTGGCTCGATCGCCCGATCTACCACGGCGCCGGCTGCGACACCTGCGGCGGCAGCGGCTACAAGGGCCGCATCGCCTTCTACGAGGTCCTCGCCGTGGGAGAGGAGCTCAAGCAAGCCATCCTCTCGGGCTACTCGACCGCCGAGATCAAGTCCGAGGCGATCCGCCTGGGCATGGACACCCTCCGCATGTCCGCCATCAAGGCGATGATGGAAGGGATGACCACCCCCGAGGAGGTCGTGCGAAACACCGCGCCCGACCACACCTGAGTACACGCCACGAACACGCTCGCTCCTACTGACGCGCCCACGCTCTGCCTCCGCACCCAAAGGATCACTCGACGATGGCCAACCTACACCAGCTACTCAAGATCATGGTCGAGAAGGGCGCGAGCGACCTGCACATCACCGTGGGCAGCCCCCCTCAGCTCCGCATCGACGGCTCGCTCGTCCCCCTCAAGACCGCGCCGCTCTCGGCCACCGACACGCGCCAGCTCTGCTACAGCGTGCTGACCGACAGCCAGAAGCAGAAGTTCGAGACCGGCAACGAGCTCGACCTCTCCTTCGGAGTCAAGGGCCTGAGCCTGTCTCTTATACACATCTCCGAGCCCACGAGACAGGCAGAAATCTCG
>CAJXPN010000551.1 GCA_913058025.1 uncultured Myxococcales bacterium
GAGATTTCTGCCTGTCTCGTGGGCTCGGAGATGTGTATAAGAGACAGCTCTCGGGCCTCTGATGCGGGCGGCAGGTCGAGGCCGTGTGTTCGCGCGTGTCCTGCGCGACCGCGTCAGTCAGACCAGCGGAAGGCTTGCATGGTGCGGACCTCGTCGTACTCCGGCACGAAGCCCGTGGCGTCGAGGAAGTTCGCCGCGTCGACGACGACGGGGTACTTCACGTGGTTGATGGAGCCCTTCGGGAGCTTGGGCATCCCGAGGCGCCCGAGCATCGCATAGAAGAAGGGCTCGAGCAGGGCGGTGTTCTTGCGCTCGGTCACGCGGAGCAGGAGGCTCAACGGCACGGGCTGTGGCCCGGCGACGTTGAAGATGCCGCGCAGCCTGTTGTGGAGCGCGGAGCAGATGGCGCGCGCGGCGTCGACCTCGTGCATGAACTGAAAGAGGGGGTCGAAGCCGAGCACGGTGGGGACGCGAGGCCCTCGGATGTACTGCGCGAGGGTGCCCGTCTTGGACGGCCCGAGCGTGTAGCAGACGCGGAGCACGGCGGTGCTCATGGTCGGGATCTCCCAGAGGGCCGAGCCCGCGTAGAGGTCCGCGGCGACCATGTCCGAGAGCGCTGGGAAGGTCGAGACAGCCAGGGGCGGATCCCGCTCGGAGTGGTAGAGCGGGGCGTCGGGGGCGGCGCCGTAGTAGGTGTGGCGGCCGACGAAGACGGCCTGCTTCACGTCGTAGCGCGAGCAGTGCTTGAAGATGGCCTGCGTGCCCTTGAGGTTGATGCGGTAGCGCTCCGCGTCGGACGCGCTCACGTGGGAGACCGTGGCCATGTGGATCACGGCGTCGGGACGCTCGGTGCGGAAGACGTCCTCTGCGGGTCGCTTGCGGATGTCGGCGTTGAACATGCGGACGCTGTCGGGTGCGTCGGGCCAGGGGCGGCGGTCGACGCCCAGGACGTCGTGGCCCTGTGCGACGAGCTCGAGCGCGACCAGGCGCCCGAGCTTGCCGGCGACGCCGGTGAGTAGGACCTTCATGGGGGAGCCTCAGAGCGTGGGGATCATTCGATGGAGTCGTCGGAGTTCGTGACGAGCCAGCTCGAGAGGTTGTCTCGGCGCTCGTCGCGACCCTGCGCGATGAGGTCGTTGATGCGTTCCTTGACCTGGTCGACGTAGCCGATGATGACGTCGTCGCCCTCTGAGCCGTCGCCGTCGAAGTACATCGGCTCGCCGTAGAGGATGCGGCACGTGATCGGGACGGGGATGGGGACGATGTGCCGAGGGACGGGGATGAAGGGCGCGCCGAGCGCCTTGCCGAGCTTCTCGAGGCGCATGACCACGGGGAAGGCCTCCTCGCCGCCGACGAACGCGAAGGGGACGATGGGCGCGCCCGCGGCCAGCGCGATGCGCATGAACCCGGTGCCGAAGCGTGAGAGCTGGTAGCGGTCGGAGTAGAGCTTCCCGATGCCGCGGACGCCCTCGGGGAAGGCCACGACGAGGCGGCCCTCCTTGAGGAAGCGGATGGCGTGCTCGGGGAGCCCGGTGAACTGACCGAAGCGGCTGTAGTACTGAGACAGGAAGGGCAGGGAGCTGGCGAACTTCTCGACCATGGCGTGCCCGAGCCGGGGCGGGTCGAGCTCCTTGATGAGCGAGGTCAGGATCATGCCAGCGTCGACGGGGATGCCGCCGGAGTGGTTCCCGATGATGAACGCCGCGCCGTCCTTGGGGATGTGCTCGGCGCCCAGCACCTGGACGTTGAAGTAGTTGTCGTAGAACCAGCCCAGGACGGAGAAGAACTGCGAGAGGTGGTCGCGTGAGATTCCGTAGGGGTCGAGCCCGTACGCGTTGAACGGGACGTCGATCCTGGCGACGCGCGCGGCGATTTCATCGTCGACGAGGAATGGCACGAGGCACCTTGCGGGCGAAAGTTCGGTGAGACGTTGGTTGTCTCAGTCAGGGCACGAGGGTGTCAACGCGACTTGGGGATCATGTTCATGCGCATACGGCCGTAGATTCCGGTCTTGTCGACGTCGACGTCCATCTTGAGCGCGCCCATGGTCTCGTAGAGGCCGAACGCGGCGCCGACGAGCTCGTCTTGCCCCGTGGCGCCTGCCTTGTTCATGAGCTTCACGATCCTGGCAATGTCGTACGTGATGCTCATGAGCGGCGTGCTCTGGACGGGAGTGTTCATCACGTCGAGCATGTGCGACTGCATCCCCTCGCCGATGCACAGGCCGATGGCGTCGTCGGTCATGACGATGTACGGCGTGGTCACGCCGGGCCCGAGTGCTGCGATGTCGGGGGGGAGCGAGACGGCGGTGGGCGCGTCGCCGGGCTTGATGGTAAGGCCGGTCAGCTCAGGGACGAGGAGCTGGAGGGTGCCCATGAGCGCCACGGGGTCCTTGAGTCGGATGACGGCGACGCCCTGAAGGCGCGTGACGAGGTCGTTGTCGAAGTCGAGGCCGATGAGGCTGACGTCGGCGCCGAGCATCGTGGAGATGAAGGTCGGGATCTGCTGCGCGACGGAGTTGAACGTGGCCGCCGCGTCGTTGATGTCGAGCAGGTCGGGGCACTGGAAGGGGGAGTCGGCGAGGTCCTTGGCCTCACCGCGCAGGACCGCGACGAGCGCCTCGAGGTCGAGGCCGATGCCGTAGGCGAAGAGGCTGCTGTTGCGCTGCCCCGAGTTGTAGCCGGGGATCGACCCTCGCGCGCCGGCGAGGCGGGCGGCGAGCGGCGAGTTCATCTCGAGGCCGAACGTCGCGTCGACGGTCGTGCGCGTGATGGCGGAGTAGCCGGTGATGAGACGAGGCGCGGCGGCGGCGAGGCGGTCGTACTCGAGGCGGCAGGAGGCGTCCATGTCGGGCGGCTCCAGACCCGTCGTCGCGAGCGACTGGGCGAGCAGCGAGGTCCGGTCGCTGCCGGTGATCACGCTGACGAACCTGGAGATGTCGAAGTACCCGGCGACGTAGGGCTTGAAGGAGTGCTTGCGCATCATCTGGAGCAGCGCGTTGTCCTGGTAGAGGCTGCGCTCGGGGAGCTTGTCACCGGTCATGTAGTCGATGAACGTGTCGGCGAACGCGGCGTGCGTCGCGCCCATGATGAGCTCTGTGTCGGTGATGATGATCGGTATGACGAGCTCTTCGGATGTGAGCTGGCGGAAGGTGTGAGGCCCGCGGGTCGCCTTGGGGATGGCCTCACCGACCTTCGCCTCGACGCGCGCGACCATCGCCTCGAACTTGGCGGAGTCCGCCAGCTCCATGCGGTAGATCGGGAACGCGCCGATCCCGTAGATGGAGATGTGGCCCTGAGTGGCCACGCCGAGCGTCTTCAGGCCCTCGGCGCTCATGTTCCCGTCGAGCTCGTCGAGGACGGCGAGCATGAGCTTGACGCCAGGGTCCTCCATCTCGGAGGGGTTGGAGCGAGCCTCGGAGGCGAGCTGGTCGCGCAGTTCGGAGATGACCGAGGAGTAGGACTCGATGAACTGCCAGTCGAGTTCGTCGTATGGGAACGGCTCGATGTCTGCCATCACGTAGGGCGAGTCCGCCGGGATGTGACGGAAGTGCGCCGGGATCTTGAGCTGCTTCGTGATCAGGCTGTCGTCCTTGGCTCCAGTGGTCTTACAACCGATGGAGCCCGCGGTGAGGGCGAGGACGAGGATGAAGACGAGGAAGGTTCGCAATGCGCGCATGGTGCGGCTCCGGGGCAGTTCTCATGGGGGCGCGGCGATGCCGAGCGGTGTCTTTGAGGTGGTTAAGACAGTGAAAGAATCGATGGGTGAGCGCAAGGTCAAAACCTCGGCTGTCGAGGCGCTGGCGAGCCACGGGTGGCTGCTCGACGCGGGCCCGCCGAGGGTCGATAGGTTGGTGTGCGACGGGGTCGAGGTCGACTGCGTCCGTGACGACCTCCTGCACCCCTGGGCTGGCGGGAACAAGCTCCGAAAGCTCGACGCGTTGTTGCCCCGAGTGCTGTCGCGCTCGCGCTCGCGCGTGATCGTGACGTGTGGCGGCGCGCAGTCTGCCCACAGCGCGGCGGTGGCGGTGCTGTGCGCCGAGCGCGGCGCGGCGTGCCACGTGCTGAGCCGAGGTGAGCCCCGAGACGTCCTCGTCGGGTACGCGCTGATGACCCGGACGTTCGCCGCATCGGTTCGGCACGTCACCCGGGACGAGTACGCCGAGCGCGAAGAGCTCATGGCCAGTTGGGCCGAGGAACTCGGCGCCCAGGTCATCCCGGAGGGAGGCGCGAGGGTGGAGGCGGTCCATGGGCTCGTCCGCCTCGTCGATGGGCTGCGTC
>CAJXPN010000552.1 GCA_913058025.1 uncultured Myxococcales bacterium
GTCCACGCCGCGCCCTCTCCGCGCGTCGCGCTCGACGACGCCGCTCCCGAGGTCCAGGCAGCCGACGGCTCGAGAGACTACGCCGCGGACGACGTCGCCGCGGCGATGATGAAGGGGCCCTTCGCCTCGCTCGAAGCGTTCGCGCAGGCAGAGGGCGCGGCGGTGCTGCGCGTGGACCCGGGGAGCACGATCACCGAGGGCGGCTGGGCGACCGAGGGCGGCGTGCTCACGATCGGCGAGTCCACTCGCCACGTGCTGCTCGGCGGCAAGCTCGGCGCGCTGTACGTGCTGCCAAGCGAGGGCGACTTCACCATCGACACGTCGAACACCACGCCCGAGCAGCTCGAGGGCCGCGCGATCATCCGCGAGTCCTCCGTGCCGCCGGGCTACGTGCTCTTCGAGCACGTCGTCGACTACGTCGACGCGACCCAGTCGGGCATGGCGCACGACGTCCTCGGCTACTCCCACGTGTGCCGCGAGCACTCCGGCGGCATGGCCTGCGCGCGCTTCACGACCAAGAAGGGAGCCTACCTCGTCCTCGACGACGAGGATCCCGGCTACGAGATGCCCAACGCCGTCATCAAGGACGTGGACGGTGACGAGGACGCCGTCGAGGTCTTCACCATGAACGACGGCGTCGGCCTGTCCGCGCAGGGCTTCTACACGATCACGCTGCCCTGAGCGCCGAGCCCTGGCGAGGGTGACCCGTCACGGCGCGTGGGAGTAGAGGTAGACCTGGCTGCCGTCCCTGGAGACCATCGCCCAGCCCTGAGTCGACCCCTTCAGGATCGTCGGCGAGCCCACGGCACGCGCGTCGGGGCGCGGGTCGACGGTGGGCCACCACTTCGCCTCGATGTGCGGCGTCGCGAACTCCGAACGCTCGCCGTCGGCCAGCGGCTTCAGGTGCGCGATCCACCGGGGCGTCGAGGCAGGGTCGATGCCCACGCGCATGAACACCCTCCGGGTGGTCGGCGCGCTCTCGTCGCCGCGGGTCTCCTCGATGAAGCGCGACGACTCGATCGTGCTCAGGAGCTCGGCCGGCTCGAGCAACCCCTGGATGGACTCGTACGCGGGGCCGCCGATCTGAATGCGAGAGCTGATGCCCGATGGCCTGTCGCACGACACGCACAGCGCCGCACACACAAACAACAAGCCCATCATCGCGTCGAAATGCGCTGTCCGTACATGCTCCATGTCTCGCGCTCCTGGCGGAAAGGGTATGAGGAGGTTCGGAGGATCAGCCTAGAGGGTCGAGGCGATCTCATCACTGACGATTCGAAGGCGGGTGCCTTACGCCGCCCTTCCCTCTCGCGACCCGGTCGACGCTACCACTCGAGCAACGCTCTGCCCCCCGAGACGCCGACGCCGCACTCCCTCAGCGAGAGGCGCCGCAGGTAGCCAGATGGGAGAGGATCTCTCCGAACTCCTCTCCCTGATGAACCAGGCACGACGAAGCGACCTCGGGTCGTGTTAAGCTGTCGCCGACTTCAAGACACCGTATCGAGAGCACGGCGCATGCCCCCACTGAACGACCTCCTCCAGAACCTCAAGATGCTGATCGCAGGCGCGCAGAAGATCCCAGACGACGTGTGCGTCGCGTGCGACGCGACGAGCGTCACCGTGCTCGCCGAGGGCGTCTACCGCTGCGACTCGTGCGGGTACGAGGGCGGGAGCGGCTACGCCGCGTGGCAGCAGGGCCAACGCGACGAGGGCCTGCTCGCGCTGGCGCCCGAGCGCCGCCAGGAGCTCGCCAGAGAGAAGCTCGAGCAGGCGCTGCGTCTGCTGCTCAGCGCCGACGGTGACGCGAACGCTGGACACCACGACCTGCTCGGCGTCGGCGAGCGCTTCGAGCGCGCGAGCGTCGGCGTCGGCCTCGTCGCCGACATCGCCCTCGGTGACCACTCCGTCTCCGACGGAGACTACCAGCAACAGGTCGGCGCCGAGCTCCAGATCATGGAGGCCGACGCCCTGGCCAACGACGCCTTCCTGCTGCTGTACGGCCAGCGCGACGACCCCGCAACGGCCGAGGCGCCAGGCTACGTCAGGTCCTTCCTGGACCTGCGCCTCGAGCACTCCATGGGCAACATGGGCATGATGGCCCAACGCGTCTCCAACAAGGCCCAGATCCGCACCCTCAGGCAGGCCATCGAGCGCACGCTCTCCGAGGCATTCGGTTGAGCCGAGCGCCTCCGCCGAGGCGAACCTGGAGGCCAGCGGGTGCCCTGTAGAGGCGGTTTCGAAGTGCGTAGGCAAATAGCTCCGACCAGCGCGCGCCCCGTAGACGGGCCTACAGCGGCTCCTGGAGCGTTTCGGGCGTCCAGGAGGTGGCGCTCAGCGCCCCTCGAGCCATGACGCGCTCGCGGCGACGGTCACCACGCCTCGGCTCACATCGAGCGCGAGCCCTGTTCGTTAGACCCATTCCGGCCGCCGCCCGTCTACACGGTGTAGCCTCACGACCCCGACGATGCGTCGAACCGAGCGGAGAGCCATGCGCGCGCGCCACATCTACCCAGCCCTCACGCTCACCCTCACCCTCCTGGCGAGTTCACCAGCCTTCGCCCAGGAACCGAGCACCGGAGACGAGATCGACGCGCTCCTCGAGCGAGGCGGCCGCGACACCGTCGCGTTCCAACGGCTCATGGTGCTCGCGGATCGCTCATGGAGGGAGGACCCCGCGCGCTTCGAGGACGAGGTCATGCCTCGCCTGCGCGAGGAGTCCCTGGCCTGGTACGAGACGGCGCGCATGGTGAAGATCGGCCCCGAGGGGCCGTCGCTCGCCGAGGCGCCGCCGTGGCTCGAGCTCGTGCGCCACGTGACGTTCTCGGACGTGCCCGTCGACGAGGTGATGATGCTGGCCATCGCCAGCTCACCGCACTCCGCGAAGCTCCGGTGGTTCATGTTGGAGCGTACGCGCAAGTGCGACGAGGGGCTGGCGACGCTCGTCGGGGTGGAGGGCAGCCTGCCCGCGCTCGAGATGATCTACGTCATGGACGGAGATTGTAGGGACGCCGGCGCCGAGGCGCTGGCGCGCCCGAGCAGGCTCGAGCGCTTGCGTCAGCTCTACTTCCAGCGCGTCGCGCTCGGGCCGAAGGGGGCGAGCGCGCTCGCGGCGTCCCCGCACCTCTCCTCGGTCGAGTCGCTAGGGTTCAACGGCGCCACGATCGGCGACGACGGGGCCGCCGCGATCGTCGCCTCTCCAAACCTGAAGGGGCTGCGCGTACTGGACCTACGGGGCGTCGGGATGACGGCGCGCGGCGCGCTCGCCGTGGCCGAGTCCGAGCGCCTCGGGGGCGTGGTCCAGCTCCTTCTGGGAGAGAACGCCATCGGGGACGAGGGGGTCGAGGCGCTGGCGCGCGCGACGGGCCTCGGCGCGCTCGAGCGCCTCGGGCTCGTCAACGTCGGGCTCGGCGCCGCAGGAGGCCGCGCGCTGGCCAGCGCCTCGCACCTCGACCGCGTGAACATGATCGCGCTCAGGCACAACCCGGAGCTGGGCGAAGGCGCGGTCGCGCTCGTCTCGTCGACCGGGCTGATCGGACTGCGTGAGCTCCGCATGGAGTACTGCGCCCTGGACGACGAGGTCGCCGAGGCCATATCCCGGAGCCCTGGGCTCGCGCGCATCGAGCGGCTCCACCTGTACGGGAACGTGATCGGCCCCGGCGGGGCCGAGTCGCTCGCGTACTCGCCCCACACGCGCGACATGGAGCGGATCACGCTGTGCCAGAACCCCATCGGAGAGATCGGCGAGCGCCACCTGAACGACCCGAACGCCCCGCTGAACAAGGCCATCAACCGCTGCCGGTACAGGCCCGCGAAGTGAGAGCTCAGCCGAGAATCAGGGACGCAGGGCATCGTCAGGTGCTCTGGGGGTCTTTCGGCGCGGTCCGCCACGTCGCCACGACGTAGAGCGCGAGCGACATCGACACCGAGAGCGAGAGGCTGGCGACGATGGCCGCGGCCCAGGCGCGCCCGAACCGCTCGCGGCCCTCGAACGCCAGCGCGAGCATCATCCCGGTGATCAGGACGAGGTCCAGGAGCAGACCGGTGGCCCAGTCGTTCGCGGTGAACGCCGCGGCCCAGCCGCCGAGCATGTCCCAGTCGTGCGCGAGCAGGTAGCGCCCGAAGTAGGCGTAGGAGACGAGCCACCCGGCCACGCCGAGCGCCACGACCGCCACCCTGGGACCACTCATATCGCTCAGCCTCATCGCGCGCTCCTCGTCCATCGCCTCGTCACCTGTCTCTTATACACATCTGACGCTGCCGACGATCTACTCTGTGTAGA
>CAJXPN010000553.1 GCA_913058025.1 uncultured Myxococcales bacterium
GTATAAGAGACAGCGCCCACCCCAGGAACCCGTACATCGCCAGCGACACCGACCCCGTCCACCACTTCAGCAGCGAACGCCGGTAGTACCAGGCCATCGCGTACATCCAGGTCCACCCGAACGTGATCGCCCACGCCAACGTCACCACCCCGAACGACCACTCGTCAGTATCCAGCGCCGCGTTCGCCGCCACTCCCCCCGTCAACACGATCAGCGTGTAGACCGGGTACGTCACCACGCTCACGCGCACCCTGCCCGGCACCAGGCGCACCACGGGGTGAGCCTCGTCGGCGCCCTCCTCGCCCAGACGCACCGGCGCCAGCTCCGTCGACGCACCCGCTGGCGCCGACGACTCTCCCCCCTCCTCGAGCTCTTCGCGCTCTCCTGCCATCTCCTCGCCCGTCCGCGGCGGCGCCGTTCAGCCGCCAAACTGCGCGCCTCCTCGCCTCGCTGTCAAGCCAACCTCACGCCTTGACCCTCCCCCCTCACCGCGTCAGATTGTCCCCCGATCTCGAGCAGGAGCACACCTTGGACCATTGGCGCGACCCATCCTACGACACCCGCCCTGCCCTGTGGGCCGACGCGACCTACGAACAGTGGACCGACTGGCGCTGGCAGCAGCGCGCGCGGGCGCGTGATCTCGACGCGCTCGACGCGTGCGCCAACCTCTCCCCTGACGAACGCGCCGCCTTCGACGCCTCCTCGGAGCTCTTCCACGCCGCCGTCACGCCCTACTACGCCTCCCTCATTGACCGGGACGACCCCGGCTGCCCCATCCGCCTCCAGGCCATCCCACAGCCCGGAGAGCTCGTCACGTACCCCTTCGAGCTCGACGACCCGCTCGCCGAGGAAGCCCACATGCCCGCGCCGGGCATCACGCACCGCTACCCCGACCGGGTCCTCTTCTACGTCTCCCACAACTGCCCCGTGTACTGCCGCCACTGCACCCGCAAGCGCAAGGTCGCCGACCCCACGACCGCGGCCTCCCGCGCCCAGCTCTCCGCCGGCCTCGACTACATCCGCGACACCCCCGCCGTGCGCGACGTCCTCATCTCCGGTGGCGACCCCCTCACGCTCTCCGACGAGCGCCTCGGCGAGCTCCTCGTCGCCCTGCGCGCCATCCCGCACGTCGAGGTCATCCGGCTGGGCACGCGCAACCCCGTCACGCTCCCTCAGCGCATCACCCCCGCGCTCTGTGAGGCGCTCCGCCTCGCCCGCCCCGTCTACCTCAACACCCACTTCAACCACCCCCGAGAGGTCACGCCCGCGGCCGGCCGCGCCCTGCGCATGCTCGCCGACGCGGGCTGCGTCCTGGGCAACCAGATGGTCCTGCTTCGAGGCGTCAACGACGACCCCGAGACCGTCCTCACGCTCAACAGAAAGCTGCTCTCGCTCGGCTGCCGCCCCTACTACATGCTCCAGTGCGACATGGCCCGCGGCATCACCCACCTGCGCACGCCACTGTCCACCGGGCTCGCCATCATGGACCACCTCCGCGGGCGCATCGCCGGCATGGGCGTCCCACACTTCGTCGTCGACCTCCCCGGCGGAGGCGGCAAGATCGAGCTCACCCCCGACTACGTCCGCGAACGCCGCGACGGCCCCCACGGCCCCGAGATCGTCTTCCGCAACTGGGCCGGCGAAGAGTTCGTCTTCGTCGACGTCGCCGCGGACGGCGACCGCGACTAGGCCCCTGTTATCAACGACTTGCACACGACACTTGATAACGGCCCACCCACTTCATAAGCTGCGCCCGCTCGAAGAAACCACACCACCCACACGGCCTTCGCTTTCCGCAGAGGCCGTGTCGTAGAACGTTGTTTTTCGTCTCGTGGTGCAACCTAACGCCATCACGTGGCATATAGACATCCACCAGGAAAACGTCAGCGCACCACCATCGAATGGCGGAGCCTTGCGAGCTTCGATCGCAGCCCATGAACCGTCGGTTCACGAACTGCGATCGATACCCACAACACAACCGTGCACGAAGCTGTTCGACGCTTCGATTCGTGCTGCGTGGCGATCCCTTCGCCCGAGCATCCGTGCACAAGACAAGGAGAGACCTATGAGTCTTGGTTCATTCCGTACCCGGGCCGCTGCGGCGACGCTGGGCGCCTTTGCGTTGGCGGCAGGCGCCTTCGCGATGAACGACGTCGAAGACGTCGAGGCGGCCGACCACCTCGACCCGAGCTTCGCGCAGGCAAGCCCCTTGCCCGCTGAGGACATCGCCGATCTCTACGCCTACACCAAGGATGACAACGCGATCTTCATCCTGACGTACGCCGGCCTCACGGCCGCCGGCGGCGACGCGACCTACGACCGCGACGTCTCCTACGCCATCCACATCGACTCCAACTTCACGCACGGCGACGCGACCTACGACGAGGACATCACGATCTACGCGCGCTTCGGGCAGAACGCCCTGGGCGAGTGGGGAGTCCAGGTCACGGGCCTGCCCAGCGTGGAAGGCGCGCTCACCAGCCCCGCTGGTGAGACGTTCAGCAACAGCGACGGCGCCATCAAGATCCACACCGGCGTCTTCGACGATCCTTTCTTCTTCGACCTGACCGGCTTCAACGACACGATCGCGACGGGCGACCTCGCCTTCGGGAAGAACCTCGTCCCTGCCGTCAACGACCGGGACGCGCTCGCGGGCACCAACGTCAACGCCATCATCATCGAGATGCCCGTCTCCTACATCAGCGAGACCAGCGGCACCTACGGCGTCTGGGCGTCCACGTCCACGATCGGAAATTGAGACCTGCAAGGAAGGATACGAGAACCATGAAGAAGAACACGCTTCTGTCCGCGGTCGTCTCAATCTCCGCCATGTTCGCCCTCACGGCGTGCCCGGAAGAAGAAGACAACAACGCGAACAACACGAACAACACGAACAACACCACCGGCTCGAACAACGCGACCTTCGGCGCTGTGACCGTCGCGGACCAGACCGCCGACCCGGCCAACACGGTCGTCGTCGCGACGGTCGCGTCGGTGGGCCCCGGCTTCATCGTCATCCACGCCGACGACAACGGCGCGCCCGGTGAGGTCCTCGGTAACACCGCCGTCAACGACGGCTCCAACTCCGACGTCTCCGTCACCCTCAGCCGCGACACCGTCCCGGGCGAGGTCCTCTACGCGATGCTCCACATCGACGCGGGCACCGTGGGAACCTACGAGTTCCCCGGTCCTGACGGCCCCGCAACCGACGCCAACGGCGACGTCATCACCCCCCGTTTCACCACCGGCTACGACTTCCGTACCGACGCGTGGGACGACTACACACAGGTCGACCGCATCGGCATGCCCGCGGTCTCGACCGTGCTCGCTGGCACGCTCACCGACGCCGACCCCACGGCCACCAAGGAGGCTTACAACGCCGGGACCCCCACCGACGACCTCGCCTCGGCGTTCGCCGGCATCGCCGTCGCCAACCTCGCGGCGCTCCACGGCGCGCTGCGTGACGACCTCACCGGCACGACCGTCTGCGCGACCTTCGACGACACCGACCCGGCCAACCCGATCGTCGACCCGAGCGCCTGCCTGTCTCAGGAAGTCGCCACGGGTGTCACGGTGGCCAACATCGTCATCCCCGACCTGATCGTGGTCGACCCGGCCAACTCGTCGTTCCCCAACGGCCGCAAGCTCGCCGATCAGGTCATCGACATCACGCTCTCGGTCATCCTCCTCGACATTGCGCAGACGGGCCTCGTCATCGACGTCAACCCCGACACCAATGACAAGGACTTCAGCGAGACCTTCCCCTACCTCGCTGCGCCTCACTGATCGAACGGTCAGAGCCCACGGCGCCTACTGGCCCTCGGGCAACCCACGGCCCACCCACCTCACGGTGGGTGGGCCGCTTCGTTTCAACGACACGACGGGCCTCATCCTCGCCCTCTGTTCACCTCGCCAACGCCTCTGTCCAACGGACTCGAACATGCCACGCCCCTTTCGGTTCCTGCTCGCGATCTCACTGCTCGCCTTCGCCTGCGACTCCGCGCCCACCGATCCGTCCAAAGCGACCGACGGCATCGGCCCGGCGCCAGGACGAACCACTGGAACGGCCGGTGAGGCCGCCGCTGGCGTGCCCACCGAGCTCGCGTCCCCAGCCGCCCCCGCCGTCGACACGGACGCAGGCAAGGCGCTCGCTGCGCTGCTCGAGCGCGAGGCGTGGCTGATCGAGCGGACCTCGGGGGACAAGAACATGGGGTGGCGCGACCACCAGGAGCGCTCCTGTCTCTTATACACATCTCCGAGCCCACGAGACAGGCAGAAA
>CAJXPN010000554.1 GCA_913058025.1 uncultured Myxococcales bacterium
AAGAGACAGCCTCGACGTCGAGCTCTTCGAGATGTACACGCGCCGCCCGCTCACGCTCGAGACCAAGCGCTCGAGCTTTGGCTACGGCGTGCTCACGCCGATGTCGCGCTTCTTCGTCCGCAACAACCTGCCCATGCCCGACGCGTCCATCCTCGACGACCCGCTCTCCTGGGGGCTCGAGGTCTCGGGAGTGGCCAACCCACGCGAGATCGCGCTCGCTGAGCTCATGGGCATGGGGGTGGAGACGATCACCACGGTCATCCAGTGCTCGGGCAACGGGCGCCGCTTCTTCGAGCACGGCCCCTCCGGCTCCCAGTGGGGCACCGGCGCGGCAGGTTGCGCGATGTGGACGGGCGTGCCCGTGCGCGCCGTGGTCGAGGCCCTCGGCGGGGCCACCGCGGGCGCCGCCTTCATGACGAGCACGGGCGGCGACCCGATCCCTGAAGGGGTCGATCCCCTGGACGTCATCGTCGAGCGCTCGATCACGCTCGAGAAGGGGCTCTCCGATTGCATCCTCGCCTGGGAGATGAACGGTCAGCCGATCCCCCTGACCCACGGCGGCCCGCTGCGCCTCATCGTCCCTGGCTACTACGGGTGCAACCAGATCAAGTACATCCGCAAGCTCGCGCTCACGGCCCAGGAGACCCAGTCCAAGATCCAGCGCTCGGGCTACCGCTTCCGTGACATCGGCGAGAAGGGCTCGCCCGAGCAGCCCTCGATGTGGCGGATGAACGTGAAGTCCTGGGTCCAGGGCCCCGGCGCCGACGGCGAGCCCGTGCTCGCGGGCAAGGTCGCCTTCCACGGCGTGGCGCTCGCCGGCGAGGAGGGGGTCGAGGGGGTCGAGGTCTCGATGGACGGCGGCGAGACGTGGGCCAAGGCCCGTTGGATCGGGCCGGACATGGGGCCGCACGCGTGGCGCACGTTCGTCCATGAGGTCGAGCTCACCCCAGGCACCCACACCATCCACTCGCGCGCGACCTCGGCCTCGGGCGTGGTCCAGCCCGAACGGCGCGCGGAGAACGAGCGCGGCTACGGACACAACGCGTGGCGCGAACACGGCCTCGAGGTCGCGGTCGTGACCAAGCTGCCCAAGAAGGACCCTCCCGCGAAGAAGAAGCCGGCCGCCTCCAACCCATCGGGCGTCGAGGCCGGCAGCGCCGAGCTCACGGCGCAGGGTGAACGCGGACGCGCGGCCTTCATCTCCGACGCCCAGCCCAACTGCGGCACCTGCCACACGTTAGGGGACGCGGGGGCGAAGGGCATGGTGGGCCCCAACCTCGACGAGATGGCCCCCGACGCCGCGCGCGTCGAGGCCGCAGTGACCAACGGCGTCGGCTCGATGCCGCCTTACAGGGGGCGGCTCGATCCGAGCAAGATCAAGGACATAGCCCGCTACATCGCGGAGGCGACGGCGCGCAAGAAGTGACCGCTCGCGCCCTCGGCGGCCCTGCTCCCCACCAACCTGACGCACGGGGGAGCCGGAGGCGCCGGTGCCACACACGACGCCACACACCAGACGACACACCACCTCCAGGCTCGACCGCCCGCGACCTCGTGGCACCGCGCCCTCCCCCGCACATAAGGGTCCACGCGATCACCCACATAAACAGCCCGATGAGCGCGTCGAGGACGCGCCAGGCGCCAGGTCTGGCGAACACTGGCCCCAGCGCGCGCGCGCCGTAACCGAGCCCGAAGAAGAACACGAAGCTGATGGTCATCGCCCCCGCCGCGTACACCACGCGGTCGTCGGATTGGGACGCGACCGAGCCCAACAGCACGACCGTGTCCAGGTAGACGTGGGGGTTGAGCCAGGTGAGCGCGAGGACGGTCGCCAGCGTCTCCGCCCGTGACGCGGTCTCACGCCCCGACGCCTCGAGCCCCTCGCCCTCCTTCCTCGCGCGCCACAAGCTGAGCGCCCCGTACCACACAAGGAACGCCGCGCCGGCCCACCTCATCACGCGCTCGAGCCAGGGCACCGCGTCCGACACCGCGCCGAACCCCACGACCCCGAGCGCGATCAGCAGCGCGTCGCTGAGCGCGCACGTCATGCACACCAGGAACACGTGCTCTCGCCGCAACCCCTGGCGGAGCACGAACGCGTTCTGCGCACCCAGCGCCACGATGAGCGTGAGGCTGAGCACCGCGCCCGACAGGTAGGTCGACAGCGCGCTCGCCTCACCACCCTCGTGCTCGACCAGGTCAGGCACAACGTCCTCGTGCACATCCCGAGTGCACCTTCAACTTCAATTGTTATGTTGCAACACATTACCGGCGGCGCCCTCTCCGGGCTCACGACGCCCCTCGCCGACACAGCACCCACGTGAACGCCTGGTCGCTCCCCCACGGCGTCGCGTGGACCTCGCGCGCCTCGTCGACGCGCTCGAACCCCTCCCCGAGCTCCGCCGACAACGCCACCGCGTCGTAGAGTGACACGGGGAGCCCGCTACACGCCTCGGGCCTCGACGCCCACCATACGCCCCTCCGGCCGCGCCCGCAGACACATCTCGCGTGGACGCCTACGATGATCGTCATGGGATGAAGGGGACAGCGCGTCTTGACGCCCGAACACCACGACACCAGCATCTCCAGTCCACCACACGATGAACAGGAGCCGAGCATGTCATTCGAAGAGCTCGTGGGCCGACGGGTTCGGAGCGTTCACGCTCACCGACGCGTGACACCCAGATCGTGATCGTGGAGGAGGGGCGCACGCCAGCCATCCCCCACGGCCACGCTCCCACGTCGAGGCTCTGGGCGCCCTCCGAGGAGCCCGTCGACAGCGGGTCTTCGAGCGCTGGCCCATTGCCTGGCCTCGTGTCGTGATCACCCTCCACTCACGGCGCCTCGCCCAGTGTTCCGGCGCCGCAGGAACGACCCACGGACGAGAGACATGGCCAAAGACAACATCATCAAGATCTCCCAAGACTTCTGGAACATCCGCGGCGTACACCAGCTCGGCGGGCTCGTGAACATCGGCACCCAGAGCTCACTCGCGCGGCTCGGTTCGGGCGCGTTCGTCCTGCTCGACGCGTACACGCTCCAGGGCGACGTTCGAGACGAGATCATGGCGCGCACCCATGACGGCGCCGACATCGAGGCCGTCCTACACCTACACCCCTTCCACACCCTCCACGCCGCCGCGCTCGCGCGTGAACTCCCCCACGCGCGCAACCACGGAACCTCCCGGCATCGACTGAAGGTCCCCGAGGTCGACTGGGAGGACACCCGCGTCGACGAGCCTGCCCTCCACGCGCGCTACGCCGACGACCTCGTCTTCAGCATCCCCCGCGGGGTCGACCTCGTCTCCAAGAACGACGCCGTCCACTTCTCATCGGTCCTCGCCGTCCACCTCGCCTCACGCACCCTCCACGTCGACGACACACTCAGCTTCGTCGACCTCCCCATCGTCGGCGGGCTCGCCTTCCACCCGACGTTGCGCTGGGCGCTACAGCACAGACCCGACGCTGTGCGGGACTTCCGCGCATGGGGCGAGGAGCTCGTCGCGCTCTGCCAGGGCGTCGACCACGTGTGCACCGCGCATGGCGCCGCGCTCCCACCTGACGCCTCCGCGGGCGGGGCCATCGCCGACCGCGTCCGCGGCGCGCTCGAGTCGGTCGAGCGAGTGCTCGCGTCCCATCAGAAGAAGACCGCCTGAGCGCACCCGCGGCAACTCCAGGAGCACGTGAGCGCGGTCGCAGTACGGGCTTCACACATCGCCCCTCGTGGTCCACCATGCGTCGTCTTCACGGCACACGCCGCCCCACACGACCATGAGACTCGCCATGTTCGACCCCCTGACCGCCCTCGCGCTAGGCTTCGCCATCGGCGCGCAGCACGCCTTCGAGCCCGACCACCTCGCCGCCGTCGGCACGATGCTCCCCGAGGAGAATTCGCCGGCGCGCGCGGCCGCGCGCGGTTGGCTCGTGCTGTTGCTGTACAGCCCGGACGAAGCAGGCGCGACGTTGACGCGGCTGCTGGCGACGAGCGTCGAGCGCGTGGAGAGGCTGGATCGGTTGGGCCGGGGGTCGGTGCGGGCGCTGCTCGCGCAGATGCTCGGGCTGCTCGAGCCGCCCGAGGAGCTGGCGAGGTACGTGCTCGAGCAGACGGAGGGGAACCCGTTCTACGTGGCGCAGTACCTGCGGGCGGCGCTGGACGAGGGGCTGCTGCGCCAGGAAGAGGACGGCTCGTGGCAGCTCGATGGGGAGTCGGGGCGCCGCGTGCACCACGACCTGAAGGACCTGGGCGTGCCGGAGGCGATCCGGGCGCTGGTGGGG
>CAJXPN010000555.1 GCA_913058025.1 uncultured Myxococcales bacterium
TGCCTGTCTCGTGGGCTCGGAGATGTGTATAAGAGACAGGTGAATCGAGTGCGCGAGCGAGTGCGCGCGCGGGCTCCACGCTCACTGGATGGGAGGGAGCGTGTCACGCTCTTCGCCGAGCTTCTCGGGGATCTCGGCGTTCGGATCGGTCACGCCCTGAACTCCGGCGACGAAGGCCGAGAGCGAGCCGGGTGGGACGACCAGTGAGACCCCCGGCCGATCCGGGTCGAGCCCCGCGGTGATCGTGAGCACCTCGCCCTCGGTCGACACGAGCGGTGCGCCAAAGAGCGCGGAGAAGGTCGACGAGAGGTAATACTGGAGGCCGGGGTGGGCGGGGCGCCCGGCGAGCTGCGCGTGGCTGAGGAGCGTGGAGGCGGCGGGGCTCACGCCGAAGAGGTGCGCGATGGGGCGCTCGCGGAAGGGGAAGAGCGTGAGCCCGCGCGCGGGCCGCTCGAGCGCGCCCGCTTCTTTGGGTGCGAGCAGCGCGAGGTTGCGCTGCGCGTCGCGCCGCACGACCACGAGCTCGACGAGTTCTCCCTTTCGCGCGAGCAGGTCGCGGGCCTCCTGTCCGGGGCGGGAGGTCTCGAACGAGACGAACTTTGCGCTGACCGATCCGCCCTGGACGCCGCCGCGGGGTTGCCTGGGGTCGGGGGGCAGGATGAACACCGAGTCGGCTCCGTCGAGCCACGAGGAGGAGGTCACGAGCAGCGGCGACGCGCCATCGGCGCGCGCCGAGAGCCACGAGGCGTGGCCCTTGAAGACCATGGGGTCCTGGCGGTAGGGCTTTGGCGGCGTGCGCAGCGCGGCGAGTTTGTAGACGAGCGGGCGGGCCAGTTCGTCGAGTTTTGCCAGCTCCGTCCCGTTGGGTGGGCTGGGCAGCCTGGACGCGTGCCTGAGGATGACCTGACCGGGCCCCGCGCGCTCTGCGCGTGGCACACCGTCAGGGCGCACGGTTTCCACTGTGACGTCCTCGAATCGAGGGATTTCAGGGTCTTGCGCTGCTGCGGGGGCCGCGAGTAGCGTCGCCACCGAGAGTATGACCTTGTTGATGGAACTTTTCATCAGTGTGGGTGTCGAGAGTTGGTGAAGGGCGACGCGTGCGCTCTGAAGCACTATAGACACGACGCTCGGACACGTCGACTTCTTCAATCTTCGCGCGAGGTTGTAGGCGACGTGAGCTGGCGGGTCGGGTGACCCGATGTGGTGCGATTGAACGGCTTGACGGTGTAAACCTCTGTAAGTATCGTGCGTTGGCTTCGGCCCCCTCGCCCGCGCAGTGACGCGTACCGAGGAGACGAGCCGACCGAAATGATGGAGCAAGAAGTGAGCTTGAATACACACTCTCTGCGCGTGGCGCTGACCTGGAACGGAACGATCTTCTCAGAGAAGACGTACGGACAACTCAGCGACCCGACGGTGACAGTCGGAGAGGCGCACTCGAACGCGTTCGTGGTGCCGGCGACGGGGCTGCCCGAGATCTTCCAGATGTTCGAGCGCCGCGACGACGGTTACGTCGTGCGGTTCACGGACAAGCTCGAGGGCCACGTCACGAGCAAGAAGGAGGACGAGTCGTTCGACCTCGAGGAGCTCATCGACGACGGAAAGGCGACCAAGGGCGAGACGGCCTCGACCGACTCGGGCACCGCCACGGTCTTCTCGATGGAGCTGGCCGTGGGTGACCACGGCATCCTCGACCTCGGCGACGTCTCGATCTTCTTCCAGATCTTGAGCGAGACCCCGGTCGTCCCGCTCCGCGGACCCTTCGGTGGGTTCGAGGCGCCGCTCATGGGCTTCTGCGCCATCAGCGCCGTGCTCCACCTGAGCCTGCTCCTCTACGCCGAGCTCTCCTACGACCCCGACGCCGTCCTCGACCCCTTCCGGATTGAGAACCGCTTCGTGACGATGACTGCCAATGACGTCGAGGATCCCCCCGAGGAGGTCGAGGTCGAGGAGCCCGCCGAAGACACCACCGGCAAGAAGGCTGGCGGCGAGGAGGGCAAGTTCGGCGCGGAGGACTCCGAGGTCACGGATTCGAAGACGCCCAAGGTCGACGGCGAGATGGTCAAGGAGATCGACGTCAAGAACATCGGCGTGAACAAGGCGCTGAGCTCGGACCTGCTGGGCTCTGGCCCGCTCAAGAGCATCTTCAGCGAAAACGACGGCTTCAACGACAAGATCAACATCGCCATGAGCGGTGAGAGCGGCGACCTCGTCATCGGCCGCGGCCCCGGCGGCATGGGCTTGCGAGGTGGGGAGCGAGGCGGTGGCGGCGATGGAAACGGTCGCATCCAGGCGCTCGGGAAGATCGACACCGGCGGCGGCGTGAGCGCTGGAGGAAAGGTCGGGCCGAAGAAGAAGACGAAGCGCAAGCCTCCCGAGTTCGAGCAGGGCACGCCGAGCATCGGAGACTTCTGCGACAAGGCGAACATCCGCCGAGTGGTGAACGCGAAGTCGAACGCGATCCGCTACTGCTTCGAGAAGGAGCTGCAGGCGAACCCGAAGCTCTCGGGCAAGATCGTGTCGCAGTGGAAGGTCAACATGGACGGCTCGGTCCTGAGCACGTCGACGGCCTCCACCACGATGGGCAACAAGAAGGTCGAGGGCTGCATCGAGCGCGTCATCAAGCGCATGCGCTTCCAGAAGCCCAACGGCGGCATCTGCATCATCAACTACCCCTTCGTCTTCTCCGGCATCGAGTGAGCGTGGTGGTGGTTTGTAGTGGTTGCGTGCGCCTCTCATGTTGAAACCCCCGGAGGTTCTCCTACATTGGATCTCGGGCGAGGCCGCGGATGGTCCACGCCATCCACACGAACGAGGAGCGAGGTCATGGCCGAGGTTAAGATTTACAGGACGTCGTACTGCCCCTTCTGCGACATGGCCGAGCGACTGTTCACGCAGCTCGGCCAGTCGGTCGAGAAGATCGACGTGACGGAGGACGCGGAGAAGCGGATCTGGCTGGTGCAGGAGACGGGGCAGCGGACGGTGCCCCAGATCTTCGTCGACGGGACGGCGATCGGCGGGTTCTCGGACGCGCAGGCGCTCCACGCCAAGGGTGAGCTGTTGCCGATGCTCGGGAAGTGATCCGAGCGTCGAGGGCATGAGCGGATCGTGGGGGGACGTGTTGGAGGTGAGCTCTCAGGGAGAGTTCACCTCTTCGCGATCCTGAGGTCAGCGAGCGCGAGGGTGTGCTCGTGGCGCGTCAGGTCTGTGAGGGTGGCGGCGTCGGCGAAGAGGTCGCCGAGGCCAAGCGGCGCGAGCTCGGCGCGGGCGGCGGCGGAGACCTGCCCCGTGAGGACGTCACGCAGCGAGGGCTTGCCGACGGGGACGTAGGAGAGGGTCACGGCGGCCGGGTCGAGGTCGACGCGGCGCGCGAGCTCGGCGACGGCGTCCTCGAAGCCGCCGAGCTGGTCGACGAGTCCGCGCTGGTAGGCCTCGCGGCCGGAGTAGACGCGGCCACGCGCGTAGCGGTGCAGGCGGCGCCTGGCGAGCCCGCGGGCGGCGCCGACGCGGTCGAGGAAGCGGCGGTAGAAGGCGCGAGCGTCTTCGCGCAGCCGCGCCATCGTCTGGTCGTCGAGCGGGGCGTAGATGGAGTTGAAGGAGGTGACGTCGTCGTCGTAGACGGAGTCGACGTGGACGCCGACCTTCTCGAGCACCTGCCCGACGGAGAACGTCCCGGAGATGACGCCGATGGAGCCGGTGAGGGTCTCTGGGCGGCAGACGATGTGATCGCAGCCGACCGCGATGTAGTAGCCGCCGGACGCGGCGACGTCGGAGCAGTAGCAGACGATCGGCTTGCGGGCGCGGGCGCGGCGCAGGGCGTCCCAGATGATGTCGCTGGCGAGCGCGGAGCCGCCCGGTGAGTTGACGTGGAGGAGGATGCCGGCGACGCGGGGGTCGTTCACGGCGCGCTGGAGCGCGGCGAGGACGGGCTTGGGGCGGATGGCGTTGCCGCGGTTGGAGCCGTCGTCGCCCATGATGGTGCCGGAGAGGTCGATGACGGCGAGCTGGCGAGGGCGGCGGCGGAGCGGCCGCGCGCGCCAGGGCCTGGGCGAGCGCGCCAGGTGCCTCGAGAGCGAGGTCGTGACGATGGGGTGCGGGGGAGGATCCTCGGCGCCGCTGGCGGAGGCGGGAGTGAGCCCGGCGACGCGCGCGATCCAGCGGGGGAGCTCGGGGTAGTAGGCCGAGCCCGTGGCGAGGCCGTAGCGGGTGGCGGCGTCGGCGTCGAGCGGGGCGTTCGCGAGGGCGTCGCGCGCGCGCTCCTGGGACTGTCTC
>CAJXPN010000556.1 GCA_913058025.1 uncultured Myxococcales bacterium
CGAGATTTCTGCCTGTCTCGTGGGCTCGGAGATGTGTATAAGAGACAGCCCCCAAAAGGGGCGCGTCGTGACCTCTCTGCGTGCGAATGGATGTCGACAGGAGGAGCCGATGATGGCGAGCGAAGGAGTGGAGCCGATGTACGAGCTGGACGCGTACGACGTGGGCGCGATCAAGGTGTTGAATGGACCCGGTGAGGCTGTACGGAGGAGGCCCCGGATGTACCTGGGGTCGCTGGACTCCAGCGGGATGACCGGCGCGCTGGTCGGCGTGCTCACGGACGTGATGAACACCGCCCCGTTCCCCGCCGAGGTGCGCGTGTGTGTGATGGGGGCACGCCACGTGAGGGTGGAGCAGCAGGCGTGGGGTGTACGCCCTGCGGACCTCGAGCCGTCGTGTAACGTCCTCGGGACTGGGCACATGGCTTGGTCCGAGCGCCCGCTCGGTGTGTGGACGTCCATGACGGTGGCGCGGTCCGTCAGCGAGAGCTTCGAGGTGATCACGCATCATGAGGGCGAGCGCTGGATGTTGTTGTGTCAGGACGAGTACACCGGCGAGCCGCGCCGGATCGGGACGACCGGTCGTGAGGGGATGTCGTGGAGCATGACGTTCAGCGACGAGGTCTTCGAGCCGGGCGCCGGGCTCGACTTCGAGTTGCTCCAGCGGGCGTGTGAGGAGCTCTCGGTGATCTGCGCCGGGGTACGCGTCGTCGGGTTCGACGAGCGCACGGGGGCGTCCTTCGAGGCGCACCGCCCAAGCGGGATCGTGGACCTCGTCGCGGACGCTTTGCCAGGAGCCGCCGTGTTCTCATGCGAGGTGAGCGACGAGTCGTCCGACCTGGGCGTGCGCGTGGCGATCGGGTGGGGCGACACGCTCGACTCGCTGACGATCGAGGACGGGTACTCGTCGGCTGGCCACCGCGTACGCTCGGGGGGGCACGTCGGCGGCGTGCTCGGCGGCGTGATGGAGTCGCTGTGCGTGCTCGCGCGCCGCGGCGAAGAGACGCCGCTCTGCTGGGACGCACGAGGCGCGCTGCGGGGCGCGCACGTGGCCATCTGGATCGGAGGGGACGCGTGGTCGTACGAGCACGACACTGCGTCACGGTGCCCTGCGCTTCTCTCTGGCGTCCACCTGACGGACCCGCGCGCCTACGAGCTCGCCGCGCGCGCCGTGGCGCGCGCGCTGCCGGCGTTCCTGAACCGGCACCCGGAGCTGCGCGACGAGCTGCTCAGGCGCGTGCTCGTGTGAGCTTCAGGACGAGGGCTGCGAGATCGTGACCGACTCGCCGTCCGAGGTCGCCTCGAACTGGAGCAGGTCGGCCGTGGCGGGGCCCTGCTGGAGCTCGCCGTCCAGGTTGAACGTGGAGCCGTGGCAGGGGCAGTCGAACTGCGAGCCCTTGAGCTCGACGTCGCACCCGAGGTGGTTGCACTCGGCGCTCATTGCCTTGAACGTCATGCCGCCGTCGTTGATGACGATGATGGGGTGGGAGAACCCTGTGACCGAGTTCTGAAGGAAGACGACCTCACCCTCGGTCATGAGCGCGGGGTAGTCCGCCAGCGCGATCACGACGTCGCGCTCCAGCGAGGCGACGTTACCGCACGCCGGGAGCGTGGCGCCCGAGCTCAGCCCGAACGCGACGCCCGCGCCGAACTTGAGCGCGGTCCTGCGCGAGCACGTCACGCACGTGGCTGTCTTCGGATCTTGCTTCGTGGTCATCTCGGTGCTCCTGTGTGTGGTGTGTCGTGCCCGCCCCTTACAGGATGCGCGGGGTGGTCCGTAGGTCGCGCTTACTCACTCTTCTTCGGCTGCCTCGGGCTCGGGCTCGCTCGGTGCGGCCAACACCTCGGCGTCGCGCGCCGCGCGCTCCTTGGCCTTGGAGAGACCGCGGACGAGCACGTAGCCGGCGCCCAGCAGGATCGGGATGCTCACGAGCTGGCTCGTGGCCAGGCCGAGCGCGCCGCCGCGGTGGTCGGCGCGGAAGAACTCGATGGCGAAGCGGCAGACGCCATAGAGGATCGCGCCGGTGAGCAGGATCTGGCCGTCGAAGCGCTTGCGGGGGCGCAGGTAGTAGTAGAGGAAGGTGAAGATCGCGAAGGCGTAGGTCGAGGAGATGAGCTGGGTGGGGTAGATGGGCAGCGAGCGCTTGTCGCCGCCGCGCCACTGGTCGCTCAGCGCGACGTAGTGCTCGTCGAAGTGGGCGTTGTAGGGTGTCGACCCGGTGGGGAACTGGATCGCCAGCGCGTGCTCGGCGTCGCACAGCGCGCCGTAGCAGCAGCCCGCGGCCACGCAACCCAGGCGCCCGAAGAACAGCCCGAAGAACAGCCCGTAGCCCGCCACGTCGACCATCTTCGCGAACGAGATGGAGTGGCGCTTGAAGTAGAAGTAGGCGAACGCCACGCACGAGAGCAGGCCGCCGTACACGGTCAGCCCGCCCGCCCAGAACTTCGTCCAGCGCAGGCAGTCCTGCTGCGGGTAGCACAGCCCGTCGGTCGGGTGGCACAGCGCGCCGATGTCCTTGCCGCCTCGCTGCTCGGCCAGGCACTGCATGTTCGACGCGCAGGGCTCGAGCGCCTCGAGCGCGCGGCCCTCGAGCATGAACGAGTCCACGCACAGGTGGACGTAGTCCATCAGGAACCCGTCCACGAGCACGTGCATGATGCGCGAGCCTGCCACCCCGACGATGAGCATCCAGATCGCGAAGTCGGTCCAGCGCTGGCGGTCGACTCCGACAGCCTGCGCTTCGCGCCCCGAGATGTAGGCCGCGCCGACGAACCCGGCCATGATGGCCATGAAGTACGTCGCGAGCGTGAAGTGCAGGCCGCCGGTGAGCCCGATCCACGCGCTGTCGAAGAGTGTGGGGAACATCGCTCGGCCCTTGGATTGTGCGAGAGGGGAGGGGCGCTCTATGTGTCGTGAGCGCGGGTCGCGCTCAGAACCCCGCGGGCCTGATGAAGGCCGAGATGCTCAGCGAGATCAAGCCGACCTCATTGCGCGAGAGGTCATGCTCGTACGACGCGCTCACCGCGGCCGCGCTCGAGCGCCAGCCGAAGCCCACGGAGACGTGGTTGCTCGCCGAGGAGCCGTCGCGGCGGAAGCCCGCGCGGATCGGCACCATGCCCTGGATCGTGTACTCGGCGCCCGCCTCGAAGTCGATCGTGGTGGGGTCATCGGTGCCCAGGTCGCCGACCTCGACGTCCGCGGCGACGACGAACTCTCGCCCGAGGTAGCTCAGGCCGCCGCCCAGGACCAGCGGCGTGTTGCCCTTGCACGCCTCCACGCTGCACGTCGGGATCAGGTTCTTACCGACCACGCCCAGGTGGAGCTGATCGACGATCCTGAACATCGCGCCCGCGTCGAGCGTGAAGCCGTTCTGAACCTGGACGTTCTCATCGGTCACGATGAGGTAGCGCCCGGCCACGCCGAACGAGATGCGCTCGGCGACCAGCGGCACCGAGAGCGGCAACCTCAGGTCGAGCGCGGTGGTCGTGCCGTCGCTGTTGAACGAGTAGCCCGCGCCGAATCCTGCGGCGACCGAGGGGTTCGTCGTCGGGTCCACGATCGCCGCGCTCAGGTTGTTCCCGAGCGGCGTGTACATGAAGGCGCCGTCGACATCGAGCGTGGACGTCTGGAGCGAGATGCCCGCCGGGTTCTGAAACAGCCCGTCGGTGCCGCGCGAGACGGCGTTCGATGCGCGACCCATGGCGGCGGGTCGAGCGCCGATGGCGAAGTCTGAGGTCTGCGCCGACGCCAGCGATGGGGCCGCGAGCGTGACGAAAAGAAGCAGCGCCAGAGCGCTCGAGTAGGATCTCATCGGGGGGGTTCTCCAACCATGGCGTTCGGATGCCTGGCGACCGACGTCACCGCCTGCTCTCGCGGGGGCTCCGTGGGCGCCGCCTTCGTGGCGTGGTGCGCGAGGCGCCATGCGGCGCCGCGCGGAAGACTCAACCATAGAACGCACCCCGACGCAACGTCTTGGCATCCGCCGAGGTCACGGCGTGAGCGTCCACACCCGCCGCGCGCCGTCACGCGCCGCCCGGATCGGCGCGCCGTAGAGCTCCTCGAGCATACCCTCGCCGAGCACCTCCGAGACCTCCCCGCTCGCCATGACCTCCCCCTCCCGGAGCGCCACCACGTCGTCGAAGAACCCCTCCACGAGGTTCAGGTCGTGGACCACCGCGAGCGCGCCCCCTCCCGCCTCGCAGTGCTCCCGCATTAACCTCATCGCCAGCAGCTGTCTCTTATACACATCTCCGAGCCCACGAGACAGGCAGAA
>CAJXPN010000557.1 GCA_913058025.1 uncultured Myxococcales bacterium
CGAGATTTCTGCCTGTCTCGTGGGCTCGGAGATGTGTATAAGAGACAGCCACGAAGGACGGCGGCCCGACGCTCGACGAGGTCAAGAAGGACATCCGCCGCACCGCTGGCTACAAGAAGGTCGTCGACAAGGAGTTCCCCTTCGGCGTGAACGAGGCCGACGCCAAGGAGTTCTACGAGAAGAACGCCAAGCGCTTCGAGCAGCCCGAGCAGGTCAAGGCCAGCCACATCCTCCTCACGCTCGAGCGGGGCGCGACCCCCGAGCAGGTCAAGGAGGCCGAGGAGAAGGCGAAGAAGCTGAGCGCGAAGGCCCGCAAGAAGGGCGCCGACTTCGCCAAGCTCGCCCGCGAGAACTCGCAGGGCCCCACCGCCCCTCAGGGCGGCGACCTGGGCTTCTTCACCCGCACGAAGATGGTCAAGCCCTTCGCCGACGCCGCCTTCGACCTCAAGAACGGAGAGATCTCGGACCCCGTCCGCTCACCGTTCGGCTTCCACGTGATCCAGCGCACGGGCGACAAGCCGCCCGAGCGGATCCCGTTCGACGAGGTCAAGGAGAAGCTGATGCAGGACCTCTCCGGGCAGAAGGAGCGCGAGTCGCTCCAGAAGTTCATCGAGAAGGCCGAGAAGGACTACAAGGTCGAGCGCAAGGACAAGAACGTCGTCGTGAACCTCGACCCCAAGGCGGCCAAGCCGATGCCCAAGCCTGGCGCCGGGTTCAACCCGCACGGCCACGCGCACGGCCCCAACGACGGCCACGACCACGGCAACACGGGCAAGCCCAAGGGCCTCCCCCCCGGAGCGCTCAAGCTCAACTCGAAGCAGCCGCCTTCGGTGAACACGAAGAAGCTCAAGCTCGACCCCAAGTTCATGCCCAAGGCCGAGCCGGTGCCCAAGACCGCGCCGAAGTGATCGGCGTGACGCTCACTTGTGGTAGGGCTCACCACGGATGATCGTCTGGGCGCGGTAGAGCTGCTCGGCGAGCAGCACCCGCGCCATCTCGTGAGGCAGCGTCATCGTGCTCAGCGAGAGCACGAGGTCGCACTCACCCCGGAACGTCGCGTCGAGCCCTTCGGCAGAGCCGATGTAGAACGCGACGTTCCGCGTCCCCCTCAACATCCACTCCTGGCATATCTCGGCGAGCTCGGTGCTCGTACGGGGAGGACCTCGTTCGTCCATGGCCACACGGATCGTGTGCGTCTTGGTGCGCGCGCGGAAGGTCTGTGCCTCATCGGCGAGCGCCTCGAGGCCGCTCTGGCGCGACGCCTTGATCTCGGTGTTGGCGCAAGGGAGGTAGTGCCCCAGGCGGCCGAAGTACTCGGTGAAGAGCGCGCGGTAGTGTTTGTCGCGCAGCTTCCCGACGGCCATGATCTCGATCTTCACACGCAGCTCCTCTCGGGTGGAGGCGAACGGACGCAACGCGCCGCGTCGCCGCGCCGACAACCTACACGTGTCGGGCGCGCGGGCGTAGTGGGAGGAGTGAGGATGGGGTGGAGGGAGAGGACGGAGGAGTGGAGGCGCGAGGCGCTGGGTTGGGCGGCGCCGCGGAGCTGCGCGTGCTGTGGCGCGCGCAGCTCGGGCGCGCTCTGCGTGCCGTGCGAGGAGGGGTTGGTGGAGGTCGGCGGCGACGCGTGCGTGAGGTGCGGGCTCCCACGCGACGCGTGGGAGGGCGCGCCAGAGGACGCGCTGTCGTCGTGCCCCGGGTGCGTGGTGCGGCCGCCGTCGTTCGACTCGGCGTGGGCGCCGTGGCGCCATGAGGAGACCACGCGCGCGCTGATCACGCGCACGAAGTACCGGGGGGACGCGCTGGGCGCGGCGGAGCTGTGTGAGATCGCCGGCGCGGCGCTCGTCGAGAGGGTGCGCGAGCTCGACGAGCGCGAGGGGGGCGTGACGTTGACGGCCGCGCCGATGCACCGGTCGTCGCTGCGCCGCCGCGGGCTCAACCTCCCGGCGTTCATCGCCTGGCGGCTCCGGCGGAGCTGGGGCGTCCCGCTCGAAGAGGGGATGATCTGGAGATCGCGCCGGGCGCGCCGTCAGGCGCGGTTGGGCGAGCTCGCGAGGCGAGAGAACGTGCGCGGCAGCGTGACCGCCCGAGAGGGCTGCCCGCCGGTGGTGGTGCTGCTCGACGACGTGATCACGACCGGCGCGACCGCCAACGAGATGGCAAGGGCGCTGCGCGACGCTGGAGCGCAGCGAGTGCATGTCCTGGCGCTGGCCAGAGCCTGCGCGTAAACCGCTGATATCATGGGGATGCAACAAGAAGTCGAAATATTTGGAGGTATGCCCCGGTTAAATCCGGCATCGAACGCACGACGCGTCAGAGGACGATCAGAACGTTCGTGAGTGAGGCGCGCGTCCCATTTCGGGGCGCCGAGAGAAGGACGAGGTGTACGATGGAGCCTGCATTACTGCTGAACGCGACGTATGAGCCGCTCAAGGTGATCCCCTGGCAGAAGGCGATCACCCTGACGTTCCTCGGAAAGGCAGAGCTCATCGAGACCCAGGAAGATCGCGTGCGCACGTCGACCCAGAGCTACGAGCTCCCGTCGGTGCTGCGCCTCGTGACCCGGGTCCGCGTCCCTCGCAAGCCGGTCCAGTTCTCTCGCTCCAACATCTACAGGCGCGACAAGTACCAGTGCCAGTACTGCGGGGACAAGTTCTCGCCGTCGGTCCTCACGTTCGACCACGTCATCCCGCGCAGCCGCGGTGGTGACACGTCCTGGGCGAACATCGTGGCGTGTTGCCAGCCGTGCAACCGCTTCAAGGGCAACAAGACGCCCGAGGAGGCGGAGATGCCGTTGCTGGGCAAGCCCAAGGAGCCGCGATGGTGGCCCTTCGCGATGGGCGACGGCCTGACCGAGTCGCCCCCGGACGAGTGGCTCCCCTACATGTGGACCTGATCCACGCCCTCGACCTCGAGGGCACATGACGAAGGCCCGCCGGGCCCCCTTTTCGAGGGGGCTCCAGCGGGCCTCGTCGTGTCCGGGTTGCTCCAGGGCGTGTGCGGCGTGCATCGTAGGTTCGTGCGTGTCAGAGATGGTGTCTGCGCGTTGACCGAAACGAACACGGAGCGTCCATGAGGATCGCGGTCCTGGCCGACATTCACTCGAACTTGCGTGCGCTGGACGCTGTCGTCGACGACATCGCGACGCGCGGCGTGGACGAGGTCGTGGTGGGAGGAGACATCGTGGGGCGAGGCCCGCAGGGCGCGGCGGTCGTCGACCGCGTGCGTGAGCTGGGTTGGCCGAGCGTGAGGGGGAACCACGAGGACTACCTCGTGGCGTTCTCACGTGAGGAGGTCGACCCGGACTGGCTCGTCTCGGACCACTGGAACGCGTCGCGCTGGATGGCCGCCGAGCTGGGGACCGAGCGGGTAGACCACGTCGCGGGGCTGCCCATGGAGCACCGGTGCGTGAAGGCTCCCGAGCTGCTCGTGGTCCACGGGACGCAGTCCTCGAACACCGAGGGCGTGTACGCCTGGACCGAGAACGAGCGCCTCGACGAGCTCGTGTCCGACCCGGGCATCGACGTCCTCGCGTGCGCGCACACGCACCGGCCGCTCACGTTCGAACGGCCTGGCGGGCTGATCGTGAACGTGGGGTCGGTGGGGCTGCCGTTCAACGCGGACTGGCGCGCGCAGTACGCGCTCTTCGACCGGGACGCCTTCGGCGGGTGGTCGGTGGAGCTGCGCAAGGTCGCCTACGACCGAGAGCGCTTCCTCCAGGACTACGAGGAGACGGGGTTCCTCGCCGCGGGCGGCGTCACGAGCGCCCTGCTCTACAAGGAGGTCGAGCACGCGCGGCCGTTCCTCGTGCCGTTCTTGAAGTGGGCCGAGATCACGGAGGTCGAACCGAACGAGGAGCACATGAAGCTGTTCCTCGAGCGGTTCGACCCGACTCTTTCGATGAAGGAGCTGTGGTCACAGCTCCAGGGTATCGCGCGGAAGGAGCGGCTCGGCTGAAGCCAGGCGGCGCCCCGATGTGCTCAGCTGCCGAAGAGCGCGGAGACGCTGCGCCCGTCGTGGATGCGGCTGATGGCCTTGGAGAAGAGCTCGGCGACGGTGAGCCGCTCGACCTTGGACGAGAGCTGCGACGGGGTCACCGGGATGGTGTCCGTGACGATGACCTTCTCGATGAAGGCGCCGTCGATGCGCTGCTTGACGCTGCCGCTGAAGACGGCGTGTGAGGCCGCGGCGATGACCTTGGTGGCGCCCTTCTCCCTGTCTCTTATACACATCTCCGAGCCCACGAGACAGGCAGAAATCTC
>CAJXPN010000558.1 GCA_913058025.1 uncultured Myxococcales bacterium
GACCTGGCTCGAGGGCTTCATGGAGCAGCGGCGCGACCCGCCCGACGACGCCCACGCGCTCCACGAGGCCGTCGCGCACGTGCTCACCGAGGGCGCGATCGCGCGCGCGGTCGGCGCGTCGAGCGCCGAGGTCCACGTCGAGGGCCTGGTCGGGCAGCACCCGCGCGTCCAGCGCGGCGAGCTCAGGCTGCGGCTGGACGCGTTCCTCACGAGGACGCGCGCCTACATCACGGAGCACGTGCCCGCGTGGCGCGCGTACCGGAGGACGTCCCGCGACGTGCTCGAGGCCGAGCGCGCCGAGCTGCGGCTCGGCGAGCTCGAGCCGCGCGTCCTCTCGACCTTCGTGCGCAACGCGCTCATCGACGAGGTCTACCTGCCGCTCATCGGCGACAACCTCGCCAAGCAGATGGGCACCGTCGGCGACGACAGCCGCACCGACCGCATGGGCCTGCTGCTGCTCGTCTCGCCGCCAGGTTACGGCAAGACCACGCTCATGGAGTACGTGGCGAACCGGCTCGGCCTGACCTTCATCAAGGTCAACGGCCCCGCGCTCGGGCACCACGTCACCTCGCTCGACCCGAGCGAGGCCACCAACGCGACCTCGCGCCAGGAGGTCGACAAGATCAACCTCGCGCTGCGCATGGGCAACAACGTCCTGCTGTACCTGGACGACATCCAGCACACGAGCCCCGAGCTGCTCCAGAAGTTCATCTCGTTGTGCGACGCGACGCGCCGCATCGAGGGCGTCTGGCGGGGCGAGTCGAAGACCTACGACCTGCGCGGCAAGCGCTTCGCCGTCGTCATGGCGGGCAACCCGTACACCGAGACCGGCGAGCGCTTCCAGATCCCGGACATGCTCGCCAACCGCGCCGACACGTACAACCTGGGCGACATCCTCGACGGCTCCCAGCGCGCCTTCGAGCTGAGCTACCTCGAGAACGCGCTGACGTCGAACCCCACGCTCGCCCCGCTCGCCAACCGCAGCCGCCAGGACGTCCACCGGTTCATCCGCATGGCCCAGGGCGACCAGCTCCCGCTCTCCGAGCTCGACGGCAGTTATGCCGCCATCGAGGCCCGCGAGATCGTCTCGGTCTTCCAGAAGCTGCTCGTCTGCCAGCGCGTCCTGCTCGACGTCAACCAGACCTACATCAAGTCGGCCTCCCAGGACGACGCGTTCCGGACCGAGCCCCCGTTCAAGCTCCAGGGCTCCTACCGAAACATGAACAAGCTCGCCGAGAAGGTCGCCTCCGCGATGACCGACGACGAGCTCGACGCGCTCATCGACGACCACTACCGCAGCGAGTCCCAGACGCTCACGACCGACGCCGAGCACAACCTCCTCAAGCTCGCCGAGCTCCGCGGCACGCTCGCCGGAGAGCGCGCCGAGCGTTGGGAGGAGATCAAGCGCGAGTTCCGACGCCGCAAGCTCATGGGCGGCGGCGAGGACGACCCGATCTCGCGGGTGGTCGGGCCGCTGAGCGGGGTCGTGGACAAGCTCGACGCGCTCGGCAAGACGATCGAGGGCTCGGCGGGCGCGCTCACGGGCAGGCTCGAGGCGCTCGAGCAGCGGATGAGGCAGGTCGAGGACACGGGCGCCTGAGCCCACGCGCACACCATTCTTCACACCTCATGCATTGGACATGGACCCCATCGGTGCGCACCTCTATAAGCCGACGTGCCGCGTCACACCGAACGAGGGTTCCCCATGGCCGAAGCGAACGAAGCAGAGGAAGAAGAGGGGCAGGTCAACCTGCGCCGGATCATCAACCTGGCGATTCCCCACTGGAAGGCGCTGCTGCTGGCGACGTTCTCGCTGTTCGTGGGGTCGGGCATCGGCCTGCTCTACCCGCAGGCCGCGCGCGTGACGATCGACGACGTCATCTCCGACGGCGGCGGCACGGGCCTCGACCTGACCACGATCGGCGTCGGCCTGCTCGTGCTGTTCGCGATCCAGGCGGTCTTCGTGGGCCTTCGCGCGTACCTGTTCAACGTCGTGGGCGACCGGATCGTGACGGACCTGCGCAACAGGCTCTACGGCTCGATCCTCGACCAGGAGCTCGGCTTCTTCGACGAGCGCCGCACGGGCGAGCTCACGAGCCGGCTTGCCTCGGACACGCAGGTCCTGCAGAACGCGGTCACGGCGAACCTGTCGATGGCGCTCCGGTTCGGCGCGCAGGCCGTCGGCGGCTTCACGCTGCTCTTCTTCACGTCGTTCCGCCTCTCGCTCATCCTGCTCGTGCTGCTGCCGCTCGTGCTCGGCGTGGCGATCGTGTACGGCCGCAAGGTCCGCACGCTCTCACGCAAGGTGCAGGACGCGATCGCCGAGTCGACCTCGGTCGCCGAGGAGTCGATCGCGGGCGTGCGCACGGTCCGCTCGTTCGCGCGTGAGGGCGAGGAGCGCGTCCGCTACGAGATCGCCACCGAGGACTCGTTCAACCTCGCGCGCCGCCGCTCGCTGCTCGGCTCGCTGTTCGGCGGCACGATGTCGTTCCTGTCCTACGGCGCCATCGCGGTAGTCCTGTGGGTGGGATCGGGGCTGGTCACCGACGGCACGATCAGCCCGGGAGACCTCACGGCGTTCATCCTCTACACGCTCATCGTCGCGTTCTCACTGGGCGTGCTCTCGAGCCTGTACGGCGACTTCATGAAGGCCTCGGGCGCGAGCCAGCGCGTCTTCGCGCTGCTCGACCGCAAGCCCTCGATGGCCGTCACGGGTGGCCGGACCACGGCGCCCGACCGCGGCGAGGTCACCTTCGACGGCGTCGTCTTCGCCTACCCGACGCGCCCGGAGACCGACGCGCTCGCGCGCGTCTCGTTCAAGGTGTCGCCGGGCCAGAAGCTCGCGCTGGTGGGGCCGTCGGGCTCGGGCAAGTCGACCGTGGCGAGCCTGCTCTCGCGCTTCTACGACCCCCAGCAGGGCAGCATCCTGATCGACGGCGTGGACATCAAGACGTGGGACCCGACCGCGCTGCGCGAGGCGATCGGCATGGTCGCCCAGGAGCCCGTGCTCTTCTCGGGCACGATCCGCACGAACGTGCTCTACGGGCGCCCCGACGCCACCGACGACGACGTCATCGCCGCGCTCGAGGCCGCCAACGCCTGGGGCTTCGTCTCCGAGTTCCCCGAGGGCCTCGAGACGCTCATCGGCGAGCGCGGTTTGCGCCTGAGCGGCGGCCAGAAGCAGCGCGTGGCGATCGCGCGCGCGCTGCTCAAGGACCCCAAGATCCTCATCCTCGACGAGGCCACCAGCGCGCTCGACGTCGAGTCGGAGTCGCTCGTCCAGCACGCGCTCGAGCGGCTCATGGAGGGACGCACGACGCTCATCATCGCGCACCGGCTCTCGACGATCCGTGGCGCCGACACCGTCGTCGTGCTCGACCGCGGCGCCGTCGCCGAGGCCGGCACCCACGCCGAGCTCATGGGCCAGAAGTCGATCTACCACCGGCTCGTGGAGAGCCAGCAGCTCCTGGACTGAGTCGGTCCCGACTCGATCCAGGGCGCGCTCAGTCGGGGACTCGATCCGAGAGGAACCCGTCGAGCCACGCGCGGTACGCCTCCACGCTCCCCTCGGGCCCCTGGCCGTGGTTCATGTGGGTTCCGTCCCGCCACTCGCACGCCATCGTGGTCGGATCGCCCGTCATCACGTTCACCGAGAGCTCGAGCGTGTGGACGCGCCCCTCGCCCTCCGCCGTCACGAAGAGCGCCACGAAGATCGCCTCGGCGGGCGCGAGCGCGGGCGGCATCCTCACGAGCACGACGGGGAGCCCCGCCGCCTCGACCTGATGGACCGCGAGCCCCGCGAAGCAGTTCGGCGGAGGGATGGCGCCCGCCCGCTCGAGCCGCTCGCATACGACCCCTCCGATGTGCTCCAGGAACGCGAGCGCCGAGTCCGAGCGCAACGTCTCGATGACATGTTCAGGGTTCGGGCCCATGAGCGAGGGGAGCGCGCGGTGCGCGAGCTCGTAGTGATGCGGGCGAGGCCTGTCGAGCATGTCGTCTCCGGTAGTGAACGTGATGCCCTCATCGTGACAGGCTCGGCCCGCGCCGTACAACGGGTGGCGCTCGACGTCATGGCTCGCGCGGACGTAGGCGGCCTCAGCGCCGCCGTCGAGGTTTCGAGCTCGCGCGAGGCCGTTCGGGGGCGTTCGGTTGGGCGTTTGTGTGTGTGTCGGTGCGGGGCTCGCGCTGCGCGCGAGCCGGAAGCAGTCCGCTCTACGTCCGTGCTGGCACCACCTGTGAGGTGGTGCACGACCTCACAGG
>CAJXPN010000559.1 GCA_913058025.1 uncultured Myxococcales bacterium
ACGAGATTTCTGCCTGTCTCGTGGGCTCGGAGATGTGTATAAGAGACAGACGCCGGCCAGACCTCGGGCGAGGCGCCCGAGGTCGTGCGCCTGTCGGAGCTGGCCAGGGCGATCGCCGACGAGGAGACCGAGGTCGTCGTGGCGCAGGACGCCGAGGTCCTGGCGCCGAGGCGAGCGCTCGAGGTCGCGCTCTGCGGCCTGACACGCAACGCGCGCCAGGCCGCCGCCGAGCGCGGCAGGTCGGCCGCGCTCACGCTCAGGCTGGACGCGTCGGAGGACGTGGCGACGTTGCGGATCGAGGACCGCGCAGGAGGCGTCGCGCCGGGCGTGCTCGGGCGCGTCGGCGAGCCCTTCTTCACCACGAAGGAGCCCGGCGCAGGGATGGGCCTCGGGGTGTTCCTGGCGCGCTCTCTGGCCGAGAGGCTGGGCGGCTCGCTCACGCTGGAGACCGAGGCAGGTGAGGGGACGACCGTGACCGTCACGTTACCCAGGGAGCGCGTATGAACCCGCACGACGAGATCGAGGAGCTCACCGGGCGCACGCTGCTGGTGGTCGACGACGACGAGATCTTCCGCACGAGGCTGGCGCGCGCGATGCGAGCGCGCGGCTTCGTCCACGTGCTCGAGGCGCAGGACTACGCCAGCGCGATGGCGCACGCGCGCTGCGAGTCGATAGGGCTGGCGACGGTGGACCTGAGGATGCCCGGTGAGGGCGGGCTCGAGCTCGTGCGCGACCTGCTCGCGCTGCGGCCCGGCGCGCTCGTGGTCGTGCTCACGGGGTACGGGTCGATCGCCACGACCGTCGACGCGATACAGCTCGGCGCCGCGCACTACCTGCCCAAGCCCGCCGACGCCGACGACGTCCTCAACGCATTCCTTCGCGCGTCCTCACCGCCCCTGGACCCGCCTGACCCGACCTACGACCACGCCCCCTCCCTCGAGCGCGCCGAGTGGGAACACATCAACCGCGTGCTCGCCGACTGCGGCGGCAACATCTCCGAGGCCGCGCGCCGGCTGGGCATCCACCGGCGCTCGCTCCAGCGCAAGCTCCAGCGGTTCCCGCCACAGGGGTGAGGCGCAGTGAGGATCAGCCGTCCACGGCGACCACGAGCCCTGGGTGACGCGCGCGCGCGTTGCTCACCAGCGCCCAGTGCTGTTGGAACGCGAAACGCTGCGTCAGGCGCCTCAGGTTGGGCATCGGCGCGCCCTTGAGCGTGTCGATGGCGTCCCGACTCAGCGGGATGGAGAACCGCAGGTGCTCGACCCCTGCGTCCGCGACCGCGGCCATCAGCGCGCTCATGAGCTTCGGGGTGAATAGCTCTCGGTGCGTGTACCACCCGCGCACGACGAGGCAGCGCAGCCGCCGGGTCTGCGCGAGGATGCGGGGGATCATGCCGGGGTGGACCTGCGCGACGTCGACGTCGACCAGGCTCACCGCCGCGAGCCGTGGCTCGACGCCCGAGCCGCCGCGCTTGACCCAGCGCGGCGGCGCCTCCATGTCGAAGGGCGCCGACCGCTCCTCTTCATGGGGCGTGCCGGGCCAGTCTCGAGTGGAGTCGACGAGGTAGTCGACGCCGCGCTGGAGGCCCTCGCGGTCGGGCCACGCCTCGAGCGCGGCCACGGCGCACCACCAGCGCTCCTCGCGCGGCCGGTCGGTCTGGTGGAGCGCGCCGCGCAGCGCGGAGAGGTGGTCGTTGGCGTCGCCGAGGAGGCCGAGCTCGAGCGCGAGGTCCAGCTCGTCGATCAGCTCCACGCCCACGAACTTCGGCCAGAAGCGCAGCGTGTCATCGGCCATGTCGCCGCCCACGATGATGCCGTCGAGGTCGGCCGAGCAGCGCTCCGGGTCCCGGTAGAGCACGCCGCCCGAGCCCCGCACGACGCGCACGAGGCGTCGGGTCGGGAACAGGACGCAGTGCCCGGTGAGCAGCCACTTCTTGTCGTGGAAAACGATCGAGCTCACGAGGGTACCTCTCGAAGGACTTGCGGGAGATGGAGTAGGCGGTCAACCTGTCGGGGCGTGAGGAGGTAGCGCAGTGGTCGACGCGCCGGACTACGGATCCGGTGGACGCTGGTTCGAATCCAGCCCTCCTCACGCGTCATTGCTCCCACAGCGGCGTCCCCTCGAGGTCGAAGGCTCGCACGGCCGGAGTGCGCGCGCGGAGCTCGAGCTGCTCGTCGCGGTCGAACGCAGGGACGACTGGCGGCCTCCTCACGTGGAGCCGCTCGAGCCGAGGGAGCGGTGTCTTCAACAGAGCGTCGCGGGCGGCATCCGAGCCGGAGCCACGGATCGGCGCGTCGAGGACGATCGAGCGCACGAGCCGACCCCGAGGGTGTCTGAGCACGGCCTCGACGATCGAGCTGGGGAAGAACCAGTGGCCCACCAACCGGAACGTGATCGCCTCGAGTCGAGGCGCGCCGTCGAGCGCGCGCAGCACGGAGCGTAAGTCGTCGCCGTTTCGCACCTCGAGCGAGCCCGCCAGCGCCATCCTCTTCGCCGCAGCCTGGGCCGAGCGCTTGATCCAGCGGTGCGACGCGACGCACACCTCACGCGGCCACTCGGCGGTCAGGTCGGCGGCGTACCGTATCGCGTCCTCGACCCCCTGCGCGTCGGGCCACGCCTCGAGCACCGCGACCGCGTGGTTCCACCCTGCCCTCGTCGGCTCACCCTGGAGCGCCCCGCGCAGCATCGACATCCGCGCGTTCGCCGGCAGCCCGATCCCGGTGCTCGCGATGATCTCGTCCTCACCGAACACGCGCGCGCCGGTCAGGTCGACGCACTCCTCCACGTCGCGCACGTGCCCGAGCACCACGCCGTCGACCTCCACGGCGAAGTCCCCCGAGCGCTCCATGTCGTGGAAGCCGTCTCCGACGAGGAACCGGACCGGCGCCGACTTCTTGCTCGTGAGGCTCCCCATCGGCGCGCCGCAGCCTCGGATCACCTTCGAGACGCGCCGCCGTGGGATCCGTTGGAACCCATCGAGCACGACGAACTGACCCTCCATGAAGTCTATCGGGGCGTACTCCTGAGTCATCGCGCCGCCTCCTTCCCGTCCTTGCGCACGCGCATCACCTCCCCCATGGGATCGAGTAACCGGATCTCTAGCCTCGGGCACCGCTTCGAGAGCGCGGCGAGCTGCTCCGGGCTCAGCGGCCACCACAACTCGACGGCGCCTCCGCGCCACGCGCGCACCGCCAGGAGCTCCAACACCTCCAGCGTCGGCTCGCACCTCGCGACGACCATGTCCGCGAGCCCGTGGGTGTACGTCAGCGCGTGGTCGAACCGCATCGAGCGTACGCCGTAAAGGTCTGCCATGCGCAACGCGGCCGCGACCTCCTCGAGAGGGAGCGAGTGTGTGCCCCGGATTCCGAACGTGACGTGCTCGAACCCCTGAGCGGCCTCGAACACGAGGGGCAAGTGCTTCGGCGCGACCTGGCCGTTCCTGAGCGTGATCGAGCCCGCCAGCTCGAGCTTGTACGACACCCCCGACACCGCCCGCTTGACCCACCGCGCCGTGGCCGTTCGCGTCCTCGCGGGCCACGCCTTCGACAGGTCGGCGACGTAGCGCACGGCGTCCTCGACGCCCTGATCGTGCGGCCACGCCTCGAGCAGGGCGACGATGTGGTTCCACGCCGCCCTGCTCGGCTCGCCCTGGAGCGCCCCGCGAAGCATCCCCATCCGCGCGTTCTTCGGGAGCCCCAACCCCGAGCTCGCCACGATGTCCGCCTCCGACGACAGGGTGGCGGACTCGTCGTACCAGACGAGCTCGTGGTCTCTCGAGTAGAGGATGTTCGTGAGCTCTCCGGGGATGTTGTTGCCCAGGTAGACCACCCCGCCGCACCCACGGATCATGCGCACGAGCTCGCGCCGCTGGAACCCCGCGAAGGAGTTGCTCGCCAGCATGAACCGCCCGTCCACGAAGTCTATCGGCACGTAGTCCTGGGCCATCCGCCTCACCTCTCGTTCGGTCCTTCGCTGCGCTCAACCGAGCGCTCCCATCTTGTGATTCCAACACGATTCTATCAGACTGGGCGGCGAGGTGGAGGTAGCGCAGTGGTCGACGCGTCGGGCTGCTAACCCGTAGGACGCCGGTTCGAATCCGGCCCTTCATCTCTCTTTCTCCTGGCTGCGTCGCGGGGAGCTCCGTGTCGGCGGAGAGCGTGACGCGGGGCTTTTGGGCGCGTTCGAGTGAAGCGGGGAGTTTATTTCGGGGCAGTAACCCCCGCCGCCGCGCTGCGCGCTTGGCGTCCCCCGCCTGCG
>CAJXPN010000560.1 GCA_913058025.1 uncultured Myxococcales bacterium
TACACAGAGTAGATCGTCGGCAGCGTCAGATGTGTATAAGAGACAGGAACAGGATCGTGGTCGGCGAGAAGTGCGTGAGCTCGTGCCCCAGGAAGAACGCCATGCACCCGTGTCTGGCCGGGCCGAACGTCGAGCAGATGTCGTGGAGCTTCTCGCCGACCACGATCCTGTTCGAGTCAGGGAGGTAGTAGGGCGGGACCTGCTTGCCCGCTTGCTTGACCACGAGCTTGGGCGCGCGCCGGCGCGCCGGCGCCATGAAGAACGCGAGCTTCTTGTAGACGTTGATGAGCTCCGCGCGCTTGACCATGAACTCCGCGCTCGGCGGCGACGCGTTGAGCGGGCAAGAGGCGAGCGGTCGGTTCGACTCGAGCGTGGCCGCGCCGAGCGCGCGCTCGTTCGGCGCGTCCTCGTCGACCGCCTCGACCACCTCGCCCGGCTCCTCGAGCTCGGCAGGCGAGACAGCGCAGCTCGTCGCCCACAGCGCCGCCATCAAACTCAGGTGGTGTCTCGCTCTCATCTTCGCTCCTCTTCGCCTTCGATGGCGCGTCTGGTCGGGGTCCTCGCTAGAGCGTGGGGGTCGCGTTGAACACGCCCACCACGGTCTGGCCCCACACGTCGCGGCAGCTCACCGTGACGCGCTCGTCCTCGAGAAGGTCGGGGCTCACCTCGACCGTGAACTTCGCCCCGACGAGGTCTCCTCCTTGTGAGAGGTCTCCGTCGAAGCGGTCTCCAGAATAGACCACGACGTCGGTCGTGGGCGAGGCCGTACATGCACGGAGCTCGGCGAACTCGCCGTCGCCCAGCAGCGAGACCTCGATCGTCTGCCCCGGCTTGAGCGTGGCGCCCGCGGGCGCCATCGCGAACGGCCCGAGCACGCTCACCGGCGCGCTCGCGACGAACTCGCTCGTGGTCGCCGTGAGCAACGCGGCGCCCGCGCCGCCTCCCTCGTAGAGCGCCGTGGCCGTGGCCGCCGTGCCGTCGGAGGAGAGCGAGAGCGTCACCGTCTGGGTGTCGAACCCCGAACCCGTGAAGGCCCCCGAGGTCGCCTTGAGCGCGACCGGCGCGCCCGCGGCGTCCGGGTTCGCCCGGACCTCGACGGCCGCCGGAGCGCTGACCTCGGCCGGCAAGTAGCCTCGACCCGACGGGATCGTCACCGCCAGATCCAGCTCTGTGACCTGCACCAGCGGCGCCTCCTCGACCGGGATCATCAGCTCGCCGATCGTGTAGGTGTACCCGCACGAGTCGGACGCCCTCACCGGCAGGATCACGTCGTTGGTCGCCGGGTCCCTGCGCTGCGTGAGCAGCACACCGAACGGGATCGTGAGCGTCCAGCGCTCGAAGTTGAACGCGCCGTCGAGCGGCTGCGAGCGCTCACCACCCACCGTCACCGAGCGCAACGTCAGGTCGCCCAGGTGCTGGGCCGTGCCCCGGACGGTGATGTCCCCGCGCACCGGGAACGCCAGCGGGGAGACCACGGCCGCGCCGCCGATCACGTCGTTGTCGTTCTTGGCGCCGCACTCGCCCGCCTCGGGCGGCTCGAACTCCTCGCAACCCATCGCGCAGACCGTCAGCAGCCCCAGCGCGCCCCATCTCATCGTGGCAAGACCTCTCATGGTCCACCTCCTGGCAGCCCGGAGGCCGCGAACTTGAAGAACGACGGGCTTATGTTGAACACGATGCCCGCGCCCAACCCGTAACCCTGCGTGATGATGTCGTCGCCTGGCGTCGCCGGGCCGCCTACGTTGAGCCCCGCCGCGAGCTGGTCGGTCCTTCGCCCCACCAGCGTCGCCGCGATCGAGAAGTTGCGCACGGGCTCCCACTCCACCCCCAGGTGCACCGACGACAACGCCCTGTAGTCGCCCCGGCCGTCCTGGCTCAGCACGCCCACGCCCACGAAGGGCGCGAAGCACCACGGCACCGTGAGGCAACCGCCAGCCGGCCGGCCCCCCTCGTCCAGAAACGCCGCGTAGCCGAGCACGAACTCGAGGTTGTAGAGCGCCGGGTCCTCCGACACGATCTCGGCCTGCGGGCTGCCCGCCCGGTTGCGGATCGAGTACGCCCCGTCCACCGCGCCCATGGTCACCGCGCCGATGCCCGCGCGCAGCGCGCCCGAGAACGTCTCCTGCACGAGCAGTGAGATCGTCTTCTGGTCGAGCAGCGCGTCCTCGCTCGACAGCTTCACCGTCACCGACGCCTCCCCGGGCAACAGCGGCGGGATCACCGTCGTCGTCGTGACCCACTTCGCAGAGTCGGCGTACTTCTCGTTGCCCGCGCCGAAGACGCGCTCGCCCCCGCCGCCGTCCCTGCCGCGGTCCACGCCCGGCGTGAACACGCCCGTGCGCCCGTCGGTCTCGATCGACACGCCCTGGTCGCTCTGGTGGATCACCACGACCAGCGTCGGCTTGTTCGGCAGCAGCGGCTTCCCGTACGAGGGCACCACGTCCGCGTAGGCGATCCGCCCGGCGCGCGTGTCCACGCACACGAAGTAGTGGTCCTTGTAGCGGCGGTCCTGCACGGACGGGCCGCACCCGAACTGCCGGTAGCGCGGCCCCGTCGGCAGCTTCGTCGCGCCCACGATCGAGCCGGGCCCCGACACCGGCGCCTCCAGCGACGCGGAGTCGATGGGATCGTTCTTCTCCACGGGGCCCGCCGGGGACGGCTCGGTCGCGCCCGTGTCGAAGGGCGGAGGATCCTCACCGCCCGTGTCGAAGGGCGGAGGATCTTCGCCGCCCGTGTCGAAGGGCGGAGGATCTTCGCCGCCCGTGTCGAAGGGGGGCTGCTCGCCGGGGTCCTGTGCCCATACGGGCGCTCCCCAACCGAGCGCGGCCATGGCCGCGCTCACCGCGATTATTCTGCGTCGTCTCAACGCTCGCTCCTGCTGACTTGGCGCGTCTGGGTCTCCCCAACTCCGCGCGCGGACATCACCAATCTCATGGCGCTTCTCTCTCGGCGCGACCTCGGCGTCATGCGCCTCGGTCTACCCCTCTCCGGTCGTTCCTTCATACGACGTGTGGAACACACCGCGCACCCAACGATCGTCCTCGAAGTAAGTCGAAATAAGGCCGTTGGCCTCAGCCGTAGAGCCCGAGGAGCTCGGGCTTGAGGTCGCGCGACATCAGATCCGAGACCGCCTGGAGCGCCGACTTCTTCTCGTGGACCACGCAGTACACCTGCTCGGCGATCGGCATCTCGACGCCCAGCTTCCTTGCCAGGTTGTACACGCTGTGCGACGTCTTGACCCCCTCGGCCACCATGTTCATCTCGTCCAGGATCTCCTCGAGCGTCTTCCCCTCACCCAGCTTCATGCCCACCCGCCGGTTGCGGCTCAGGCCGCCCGTGCACGTGAGCACCAGGTCGCCCATCCCCGCCAGCCCCGCCAGCGTGAGCGGGTTCGCCCCGAGCTTGACGCCCAGGCGGGTGATCTCGTTCAGGCCCCTCGTGATCATTCCCGCGGTCGCGTTGTGACCCAGGTCCATCGAGCTCGCCGCGCCCGACGCGATCGCGATCACGTTCTTGACCGCGCCGCCCACCTCCACGCCCACCACGTCGTGGGTCGTGTAGCAGCGGAACCGCTCCGAGCTGAACACGCCCTGCACGTGCACCGCCAGCTTGTGGTTGTACGACGCGATCGTCACCGCGGTCGGCTTCTCGTCGGCGACCTCGCGCGCGAAGCTCGGCCCCGACAGGTACGTCAGGTACGGGTGGAGGCGCGCCGGGAGCACGTCCTCGAGCACGTCCGAGACCAGCATCAGCGAGTCGTTCTCGATCCCCTTCGACGCGCTCACGATCGGCACGCCGTTGTCGATCTCGTCGGCGATCTGACCCATCACCTGGCGCACCACATGGCTGGGCGAGACCGACAGGATGAGCTCCTTGCCCGCCACCGCCTCCGACAGATCGCCCGTCGCGCGCAGGTTCTCCGGCAGCGTGAACCCCGGCAGGTACTTCGTGTTCTCATGGACGTCGTTGATGATGTCGGCGAGCCCCTCGTCGTGGCACCACATCAACACGTCGTAGCCCTTACGGGCGAGCTGGAAGGCGAGGGCGGTCCCCCAGGAACCTCCGCCGATGACTCCGATCTTCATGCGCTGCTCCTCGCACGCGCGTCATCCTCCGGGAGGACGCCGTGCGTTGTCGTGGTCGATGGGTCGTGTGGTTCGATCGACCACGACTCTCGCACAGCGGCTTCACGAGCGCCTGCCTCTTATACACATCTCCGAGCCCACGAGACAGGCAGAAATCTCGTATGC